>DATMZB010000097.1:0-6290 GCA_035560655.1 Methanotrichaceae archaeon
AACTTAAGCGATCTTGAGCCTGGAAGGTCCTGGCAGATTACTGTCACCTTTTATTTCGGAGGCTCCTCAGGCATTTATGTAGACGCCGGGCCGAATCAGGTGGCGGGCCTCGGCCGTCCAGTTCGCCTGGACGCCTCGCGCTCCACATCAGTTGGCACCATCACAGCTTACGAATGGGATCTTAATGGTGATGGCATCTACGAGGTGAACGTCAGCTCGCCCGTTTACGAGTCACCCGGATGGACACAGCCAGGAGAGCACCAAGTCGCCTTGCGGGCTACTGATGATGGGGGCAGGAATGCCACTGCTGGCACCGTGATAACCGTGGTCTCAGGGGCCCTGATGGGAATCAACGATGCCTTTGAAGTGAGCCTCTCGCCAAACAGAGCTGCAACCAGCCCCGGAGGCGATGCCAGATTCGCAATCGATCTCTTCAATGATCAGACGGTCTCAGATTCCCTGGATCTCAATCTCACCGGGGTGGAGACGGGCTGGATATCCCTTCCCGAGTCCGTGGACCTTGCATCAGGTGAATCGAGCCAGGTTGCCTTGCGAGTCTCCGTGCCCGAAAACGCCCCTGATGCCAACCACACCCTGCTGCTGCGTGCCTTCTCCCGCAATCTGGGAGGATCAAAAGAGATGAGAGCCTCTCTGAACGTTACCTCAGCTCCAATGATATCCGACCTCCTCCCAGAGGATAGCGCCCGGACTGGATCTGAGGAGGTCTTGGTCGCCTGGAAGACGGCAGTGAACGCCAGCAGCGATGTCTTCATCAGGTCTGAGGTAAGCACGAATTTCAGGCGCGTTGCCGGTGCTCCCGCAGAGGAGCACGCCGTCAAAGTTGGCGGACTCTCCCGCAACAGTCTCTACGAGTACTATGTGCGAAGCGAGACTCCGAGAGGGGCCTCGCAGAGCGATGTGCGGCGAATCTTCATAGACAACGGCATAGCCTTCGACCAGAAGGTCTACAACTTCAGCATCGAGAGGGATTACAATCAATCGGTCTTCATAGGCATCAAGAACACAGACACAAAACCTCATGAGCTTCTAATGCAGGTCTCGGGCGTGCCACAGGACCTGGCGCTGAACTTCGTGGGCGAGGGCTCTGTAGACCAGAGGATTGCTCTCCTTCCGGGCGAGGCGAGGTCCATTGAGCTGGCATTCCACGCTCAGGATGCTCTGTCCAAGGAGTACAGCATACTCCTGAACCTCACTAACCTGGGAGCAGAGCCGATCACCGACTCCGCAGTAGTTAATTTAAAGGTTCATTTCCCGGTGATCGACTACTCCATTGAGGAGGTGAAGAGCGATCCCTATACCCTGGCCAAGACTCTTCGTATCACCAACAGAGGCGATCCCCTTTCCGATCTGAGCGTCTCTGCCAGCAGAGGCCTGGCAGACCTCCTGGTCTTCTCTCCCTCAGTAGACCACGCATACATTGGCACCGGCCAGAGCCTGGAGTCGGTGGCCGAGCCTGTCCTTTATGAGGGCTTCACAGGGGCCGAAGGCACGATCACAGCCTCAGCCGCCCGTGCCAGCCGCAACCTCTCAGTGCAGTTCGCAGTGCCGCCGGGAAAAAGCATATTCGTGGGTCAGCAGCCCAACGCAAGCATAAAGTTTGCCCGGGATTATGACGAGGACGGGATTTCAAATACCAATCCTCTGGACGAGGCTGTGGACTCATATCTGTTCAGATCAGAGAGGTCAAGCCAGCTGGCCTTTATCGCCAAGATCAAGGTCAATGTGGAGCAGAATGGCCAGCCTGCCTACAAAGCCAGAGCAGCCTTAAGGCTGACCAATGAAAGCGGTTCAACCATTAGCAATTCTACGACAGATCAATGGGGCAATGCCCTCTTCACCATATCTGGACCGCTTGGAGAGTACTCTTACGCGGCCTCAGTCGATGGATATGGGGCATCAACCGGGACAAGAAGTTTCACCGTTCGCCAGACATCATCTCGGACCATCGAGCCGAAAAGCATAATCTGGATGAGCGCGTCGGATGCCAATAACACATTGGATTTGACCAGTTCCGATTCCAGCAATATTTCGCTTGGTGCTCCTCCATTCGTCATTCGAGCTTCAAAGGCCGGCCTTGCAGATGATGCTACTCCGCTGCTTTATCTTGACGACTGGGCGGGTTACTGCGATACAGAGGTGATTGGGGAGTCTAGCGGTGATGAAATAACCTTCGATCTGGGGTATGTCGATCCAGGAAATTACACGGCCTACATTGCCACGCAATCATCAGAAGGCCTGGCCACATCTTCGGCCAGGACGATCTCATTCAGCAAGGGGGACGCGGACATACTCCTCCAGAACAACTACACCTATGAGATGCCTTATCCAATCAATGCTTCCTCTGTTGGAAAATTGACTGTGGAGAACAGCCAGCTTGCCAGCGATCCTCACAAAGCGGCAAGGCTCTTATGCGTCATTCCAGATGAAAACAAGTCCAATTACATCTTCACCTATGCCATCGTATCAGACAGGAATATGACCGATACTCTGAGGGTCGAGGCAAAGGATAAAAATGGAAGGATATTCTTCCAGGAGTCTCAACCTGTCAACCTCAGCCGGCTATCTCCGCTCTTCGTTGATGTAAGTGTACCTGCTCAATATGAAGATGGGACCAGGGTTGAAAGCCTTGATGTCAGCGTAAAGATGGATGATCCCTTATTCCTTCTTGCGGTATTAGCTATCGGTCTTGCTGGCAGCGCAACATATATTGAATACAACGACCCTGGCGCACTCCAGGATAAAGAGGCCTGGAGCATTTTCTGGAAGGATGGCGTGCTTACGCCACACGATAAGAAAGGGGTGTTTGCCAAATGTTTTGCCAGCTTTGTGCCGGGAGTAAACGGACTAATGGGATGGTTCGATCTCGTAAACAACGTCGATAACTGGGTGGATATGAAGAACATCATGACCGGGGGCACGGATCTTGCGATCGATCCCATTCTGGATGTGACAAAAGGCAATGACATACGAACCGGTGTTAAGGAATGGCAGTTCTGGAAAGTTCGTGAAGAATTCAATAAGGTGACTCACTCTCAAACGGTACAGGTAAGGTTGTATGAGTACTTCAAAGACATCGATCCCAGCCTGGCCGGATCGCCTCCCACGCCAAATCTTCAACCCGGGTGGGGACGTCAATGGAAAACATTCAAGGAGGAATACACGAAGCCTTTAAGCCAAGGAAGGTTGAGCAATTGGCTTACCAAAGCAGGTTGGGGCTTGAATGCCTTCAGCAACATTGACGACATGATTCGCGTGCTCGACGAGCAGAACAAAGAGGCGAAGGCGGGGCTCAAGCAGACCCAGAACATCTCTGTCAAGAGCTGCATCAACCACGCGCCCCTGAAGAACAAGTTCGAGACGCCAGGCTACATCCCTCGCTCCAGTCCCGGAGCCTACAGGTCTCCTTCTGCCAGCATGGCCAGCCATCTGGTAGTGCAGAGCTTTGATGCAAGTGGGAACTCCTCTGCCCTATCAGCGGCTTCGGCATCGGAGAACAACATCGATGGCGTATATGTCAGGCTCTTCTTTGCCAGGGAGCCTCCTGAAGGGTATAGGCCCTTCAACACCGCCGTCAGGCTGAACGGCCATGTCATAGGCAGCATTAATGACACTGTGCCCAGGGGCTACTACGTTTTCAGGGCCGATCCCTCATGGCTGAACTACGCCGAGAGAGGCGCAGCAGAGAACACGGTTACCCTGGACGTTGACGGCATGAACCGGGGCTACTACGTCCCACTGGACGGCTACAAGATCGATATTCTCTTCAAGAGCATGCAAAGAGCGGTCTGCGCCTCCAACCAGGATGAGGCAGATGAAGCAGTCCAGAACCTCAGCGGAGCCATGGTGCACCAGGCGGACCTGGCGGTCACATCTCATGACCTGAGGATCAGTCCACAAATCCCGGTCCAGGATGAGAACGCAACAATCGAGGCCACGGTTCACAACCTTGGCAGCATGGGGGCGCTCGATGTCGAGGTCCAGTTCCTGGACAATGATCGCCTGATCTACACCCACCCGTTCCTCTTCCTGGCCGAGTATTCCCAAGAGAAAGTGAGCTTCCCTTGGCAGCCTAAAGCCGGAGCGCATAACATCAAGGTCGTGATCAATCCCCGGCATAGCATCAACGAATCCGATTACTCCAACAACGAAGCTGCCAGAACGATTACAGCGACCGGCCCGGACTCAAGCCGGCCCGCAATCGGCAACATGCAACCGCCTGATGGATCGACGGTTGCCTATAACCTGCCGCTGATCAGCGCAGACCTGAGCGATGAAGGATCGGGTATAAACGCCAACTCGGTCAGGATCTCGGTGGATGGAGCGGACGTAACTGACAAGGCCACGGCCACCACCTCGCGCGTCTGGTACACGCCAGTGGAGCCACTATCCACCGGTAGCCATCAGTTGCAGGTAAAGGCGCAGGACCTGCAGGGCAACGAACTGGTGACGTCCTGGTCGTTTGCAGTCTCTTCCGACTCCACGCCTCCGGAGATCGTCACCCCTCAGCCGCCAGATGGTGCTACTGTTGGAGAAGCAAGGCCCCTGATCAGCGCCGCCCTGAAAGATGCCGGCACAGGCTTGAACAGGGCATCTGTGAAGATGGATGTGGATGGACTTGACGTCACCTCTCAGGCCACCATCCTTCCCAATAAGGTCTGGTACACGCCGGATCAGCCGATGGCCGAGGGAGAGCACTCAATTGAGGTTAAGGTTGAAGACAACCAGGGCAACGAGGGCTCCCTGAGATGGTCATTCCTGATGAAAGAGGGAGCCGGCCCAGTCTCGGTGCCAGGGGCCCGGAACTTGACCAGCTCCTATACTGGAAACCTGAGCCAGGCTGCGGGGCCAAGCGTGCTAATGCAGAAGCTCTCTGGAGACTGGGCAATGATGGGAGAGTCCACAGGAGTTCAGAACAGCGACTGGGCTGCCAGGCTGACATTGAAGCCCGACGGGACCCTTATCTGGATTGAGACTGAGGGAGCCACGCCCGGAGCCACCAGGGCCGGGACCTGGGATTATGATGGAACCACAATAGTGCTGAAGTGGATGGCTCCTACAGGCGGGCAGACCGCATGGATTTCGACCTCTGTGAAGGACAACTCTATGGAAGATGGGGCCTACACAGCCGAGAATGCACCAGCAGGAACCTGGTCCGCCAGCAGGTCCGTCAGCTCAGGAAACGACCAGATGACCATGCTCCAGGGAGTCTGGTCAATGGAAGGCAGGACCACAGGGGTACAGAACAGCGACTGGAGGGCTACATTGATCTTAGATCGAGATGGAAAACTGGACTGGCAGATGACAGAGGGAGCCACAGTTGGATCCACAAGAACCGGGAACTGGGAGTTTGATGGCACTACCTTAACCCTCAGATGGATGGCGCCAAATGGTGGGCAGACGGTATGGACCTCTGCTTTTGTGACAGATCAGAAGATATCAGATGGGACTTACACTGCCGGGAACGCCCAGGAAGGGACATGGTCCGCTTCCAGGTCCGGCAGCCTGATCTAAGGCCTTTTGGAGGGCCTTTTCCCCTTTTTTGCGCAGGATGTAACCAAGGTCCGAGGCTCAGATGAGGCTTTGACTGCCGCCCATCTGCGGATGTACAATAGCCTATCTGGAGCCCTGCTCATGAAGTGACACTTGGGAACTGCAACTATCCAATCCTCTTCACCTTCATCCCTCATAAAATTCGCGATGAGCATAACTTTTAATCTCTCATACGTATTGCACCTTCTGATGAGGGATTGATGCTAATGAAATTGAAATCGGATTATTCAAAGCTGCTAATTATGGCATCATATGCTTTGGTCCCTTCTGAGGGAGCTTTTTCTGAAGGGATGAACATCGATATGCCCATTGAAGGAAACCCGGCTGCGGGGGCTGCTTTCAGCACTGGTGATTCTCAATGAGCCTAATAAAGAGAGTGATGCACCAGGTCCGTCACAGCTTCTTTCTCTTCGGACTGCTGAGCATCTTCTGGTTTCTTTTCAGAACTGGCACCAAGCCTACGAGGATATGCTATCCCTGCCAGCAAGCCTCTGCATCGAGCGGAAGCTTATGGCTAATGTCTTATGTTCTGCCTCTGGCCTTGATCAAGCATTCACCTAATCTTGAGAAGCTAAAAAACAAGAACGTGATCCTCACAGGGGTTCTGATAGTTATTGCCTTTTCGCTATTTATTTCAACAAATGGGTTCAGCACTATTGGCGATGGTCAGATTGCTTCTGCTGCAAAGGAGACTGCGACGAAGCTACTCAGTTCCGACA
>DATMZB010000098.1:0-3914 GCA_035560655.1 Methanotrichaceae archaeon
ATACTTGACGTGGTCTACAACCACCTGGGCCCGGATGGCAACTATCTGCCAGAGTTCTCAGATGATTATTTCACAGAAAAATACCATACCGATTGGGGAACTCCATTCAACTTCGATGGCATAAATTCAGAGCCTGTAAGAGAGTTCATCACGGCCAATGCCGGTTACTGGATAGATGAATATCATCTCGACGGTCTGAGGATTGATGCCACCCAGAACATCTATGACTCTTCTCCAGATCACATATTCACAGCCATTGTCAGCAGAGTCAGAGAGGCTGCCGGTGCCAGGTCGACGCTCATTATTGCAGAGAACGAGCCCCAGGATTCGGATCTTGTCAGGCCGCAGGAGAAGGGAGGCTATGGCATGGATATGCTCTGGAATGACGACTTTCACCACAGCGCCATGGTGGCCCTGACAGGACATAACGAGGCCTATTATACAGATTATTTTGGCTGCCCTCAGGAGTTCATCTCTGCAGCAAAATGGGGATATCTCTATCAGGGACAAAGATACAGATGGCAGAAGAAGCGCCGTGGCAGGCCGGCTCTGGATATAGATCCTGCCCGGTTCGTAACTTTCATCCAGAATCACGACCAGATTGCCAACTCAGGACGGAGCCTGAGGGTACATCAGCTTACAAGCCCAGGCAAGTACAGGGCCATGACGGCTCTTATGCTTCTTGGTCCAAATACGCCCATGCTCTTCCAGGGTCAGGAGTTCGCATCATCCAGCCCGTTCTTTTATTTCGCAGACCAGAAGAAGGAGATCTCAGACCTGGTCCACCTGGGAAGAAAACAGTTCCTGAGACAGTTTAGGAGCCTGGCCACAGATGGGATGCAGGACCTGGTGCCAGAGCCAGACGATGCCCGACTCTTTGAGGCATCCAAGCTGGACTTCTCTGACAGGGAAAAACATGCCGGGATATATGCAATGCATAGAGACCTGCTAAGGCTTAGAAGGGACGATCCGGCCTTTAGAGCCCAGGCCAGGGGCATGGTTGACGGCTCAGTTATAGGACCTGAGGCCCTGCTCCTGCGATACTTTTGCAGCCATGGCGACCGCCTCATTATAGTCAACCTTGGCATGGATCTGGGCTTAGACCCTGCACCTGAGCCTCTTTTGGCTCCGCCCCTGGATATGACCTGGAATGTGATGTGGGCAAGCACAGATCCTCGCTATGGAGGGTGCGGCACTCCAGAGCTGGATACTCTGGATAACTGGCAGATTCCAGGGCTCTCTGCTTTCGTACTCGGGCCGGAGAAGGCCCCAGAGGAAGTGATGGAATGGACAATTTAGTGCGCAGGATATCATGGCCTGGGGCATGTGCTGTAGAATCGACACTCTTGAGGAGAGAATGGCTGGTGACAAACGGCCTTGGAGGCTATGCATCAGGTACTGTTGTGGGAGTGGCCACACGCCGCTATCATGGTATGCTGATATCTGCGCTGCCTCATCCCTTTGGCAGGTGGATGATGCTAAACCACCTATTTGAGGTCGCACGACTGCCGGAGGGCTCTACCATTCCCATAAGCGGAGGGCAGGGGGAATATTATGCCCAGGCTACAGACTCGGCCAGCTGCCTTACCGAGTTCAGGCTGGATATGGGGCTTCCTGTCTGGCGATATGATGTGGGAGGTCTGGTCCTGGAGAAGAGGATAATTTTGCCCTACAGGCAGAACACTGTGCATATCAACTACAGGCTGCTCTCAGGCCAGGGGCCGGTAAGGCTTGAGATTCGACCATCGATCAACTTCCGCTCCCATGATAATCCTGTCAGCCAGCCTCCTTCCTTGCCCTACTCACTCTCCATAATCGGCAATCGCTATGAGATATCAGAGTCTAAGCGCTCAGGGATACCACCTCTAAGGATGACTCTCTACGGGCTCAAGGGCATGCTGACCTATGATGGCAGCTCCACACAAGAGCTTCTCTACAGGCGTGAGGCTGACAGAGGCTATGATTCACGCGGACTGCTGTGGAGCCCGGGCTACTTCAGCACCGAACTCTTCCCGGACCAGGATGCCACCCTGGTGGCATCAACAGAGCCCTGGGAGATCATGCTCGCTCTCAAACCTGAGGAGACATTGGCATCAGAGATTGAGCGCAGGAGCCGGCTTCTATCCAGGGCTCAGCCTGGGGTCCAGGCAGAGCCGGCAGGGGAGATGGTCCTGTCTGCAGATCAGTTCATAATAACGCCATCTGGAAGGGTGGAAGATGAAGCCCGGGCCCACGCCTCTGGAGATGAGGCAAGGACTGTCATTGCCGGATACCACTGGTTTACTGACTGGGGAAGGGACACCATGATCAGCCTTGAAGGGCTGACCCTTACCACAAAGCGCTTTAATCAGGCCAGGTGGATCCTGCGCACCTTTGCTTACTACATAAAGGATGGACTCATACCAAACCTCTTCCCGGAGGGCGAGAACGAGGGCAGGTACAACACAGCCGATGCCACGCTCTGGTTCTTCCATGCCCTGGATCGCTACATCAGGGCCACTGGAGACAGAACCACACTGAGGCTCATACTCCCAAAGCTCCTCGATGTTGTGAATCACCACCTGAAGGGCACGCTCTACGGAATAGGCGTCGATCCAAGCGACGGGCTGCTTCGCCAGGGTCAGCCCGGATTTGCTCTCACCTGGATGGATGCCAAGGTCGGGGACTGGGTGGTGACCCCAAGGAGGGGAAAGGCTGTGGAGATCAATGCCCTCTGGTACAATGCTCTCAAGCTCCTGGAGGGGTGGGTGCGTGAGGAGATGGGAGATGACGCGGCCCAGCCTCTTGCCGAGCACGCCTATCGGGCCAGAGATTCATTCATTAAAAGGTTCTGGTATGAAGAAGGGGGGTACCTGTATGACGTAGTGGACGGAGAGCACGGGAACGATGCCTCATGCAGGCCAAACCAGATACTGTCGTTCTCTCTTTGCCACCCCGTGCTCGATAGAGAGCGGTGGGAGCCTGTGCTTGAGGTGGTCAGAAAGAGGCTTTTAACTCCGGTTGGCCTTAGAACACTTGCTCCAGGAAGCCCGGACTATAAGGCCAAGTACTTTGGAGATCTGAGGGCGCGCGATGCCGCCTACCATCAGGGGACGGTATGGGCCTGGCTGATAGGGCCGTTCATAGATGCCTGGCTGAAGGTTCATCCAGAGGATATAGCCGGTGCAAGGAGATTCCTGGAGGGATTCGGTCCCCAGCTGGATCAGGCCTGCATAGGGACCATAAGCGAGGTCTTCGATGCCGAGCCGCCCTTTACACCCAGGGGATGTGTGGCTCAGGCCTGGAGCGTGGCAGAGGTCCTGCGCTGCTGGGCTAAGACTTCATCAAAGGAGCCAAATATTTAGATCACCAACAGTTAGGCATCAGGACTAAAACCAGGACTTGCGATGCATAGGATTGCTGATGCATCGCAACTTCCACGTTAATTCAGGCTATCCTAAGGCCTGAGTACAGGAACTTCCATATTTAAGACATCCTTTCCCAATTTAGGAGGTTAGATAGGCCTGTGGCTTTCCAGGAGGTCCCAGAGCCTGTCCATTGCCTGGCGCTCCCTTGGTCCCCCGCACCTTCTTATTATCCTGTCAAGCTTCCTTATATCATCCATATAGCACTCGGTATTGAGTGCCAGGTATCTGGTGGCATCAATTGCCGCCTCCACCACAAGGTTGGCTCCCCGGTTGCATGCCCGAAACTCCTTTCTCAGCACCTCACCCTTCACGAACTTCACCTCGGCAATGATTATGTCCAGCCTGTAGGTATCGCACTTGAAGAGCGCCCAGGACTCAGCATCCTTCAAAGTCCAAACCCCATCTCGCCGGATAAAGCATTCCTCAGGCAGGTCTGCCAGGGCAGCCTCTGCAAAGATCACGGGGTCATGGGTTACATTGGCAGTGAAAAAGCCAGTATCAAGTATG
>DATMZB010000099.1:0-4067 GCA_035560655.1 Methanotrichaceae archaeon
GTTTATAGATAGTATCAATTCCGACAAGGGGTGAGATATTTTAGAGGATCTTTCACGTACATTCATTATGCTTGGTCTTAAAATTTGCCTCTGGATGATTGGATCTCATTTTCGACTGAAAGTATGCCAATATTGCCGCAATAAAGTGCCTTATATTGTTCTGGAGAAATCAGCCGTATTGGTGAATGTTAAATGAGGGATCGACTTTGCAGATACCGGAAATCTTAAAGCGGTACAGACATCGAGCACAGAGCAGCCTCGCCCGAAGATAGGGCACCTGCCTCCATCGGCCAAGCTGGTCTTCAAGGTTCTTGAATCAGGCACGCTCCTGACTCAGAAGGATATCGTGGCCAAGACCTATCTTCCTGCCAGGACTGTGAGGTATGCCTTAAACAGGCTGAGGGATGAGAATATGCTTCAAGAGCGCTTCTATTTCCAGGATGCACGCCAAAGTCTCTACGGGCTGGACCCAGATGCTCTGGAGGTGGTGGCCCTATAGAATTCTATATGGATCTCTCGTCCCAAATACAGACAATGCCTCATCAAGGTGAGGGGAAGATTACACATCCTGGATCTCCTCCACAAGATCCGACAGCCTCACCTTGTTTTGCAGTTGGCAGGATTGGTTCAAACTGACAGGCTTTTAAATATGGACTCAATGATAATCAAGTGCTGCAGCCTTCACAAAGGTAGTCAGCACCCAATCTTGCCCCAAGGAGAAAACCACTTTTCACATAAGCTTTGTTTCATATCACAAGCCTAAGCCGGCTTTCTGAAGACCAGTCCATAATGGTACGGCCTCAGATCGCAGCTCTTTAGATGCTCAAGTCCCATGCTCTGCGCCCATTGCATGCATCTCTCAGGCCGTGGCCTGATCTCCATAGGCGGGCCTCTGGGTGTCAAAGGGTCATAGTTCCAGTGTATTATTCCTGCCTTTCCGCCCGATCTGAGTATGCGATAAGTCTCTTTGAGCAAGTTCTCAGGATCTTCTGCATGCAGGATATTGAAGAGCATGACGTAATCAACTGATTCATCAGGCAGGCCCGATCCTTCTGAGATGAAGTCGCGCAGCACGGTTTCAATATTATTGGCAGAGCATCCGCCGGACCTCTTCAGCACCCTTTCAATCATGCCCGGCTCGATGTCTATTGCATACACCTTCCCGCGCACTATCCTGGATGCGGGTATTGTGAAAGTCCCATATCCGCACCCAAACTCAGCTATATCCTGAATATCCCTTGAAATCTCCATCTCCTTCAGCAAAGCATCGGGCTTGAAGAAAAGCTCCCAGGCAGTCTCATCGGGCATGCCGCTTTCCCTGATTTTCATAGAATCTTATCCTGCTTCAGTGCTTATGCTGATATATTTGAAGGCTTAAAATAGAGGAATGCCTTGTATGCTGTGCTCAATATGAGATAAGAGGAAAGGAGGCCTTATGGCTGGTCTACTCGGCCAGCACCCCCTTGCCTGTGACATCCTTCCTGTATATGCTCTGCAGGACCTCCTGGAAGTAGAAGCGTTCCTGGAGTAAGTCATCATCCTTGGCTCTTCTGAAGGCGCGCCTTATGGCCCTGGCGAGTCTGAACTCCTTCAAACCGCCCACCTCTCAGCAGCAGCGTCCTCATTGGAGGTCCTGATCTGGATTCCTCCTTCCCCGGTCTCTCTCAGTATCCAGCGGCTGCCTGGCACTAATACCTCAAAGACGAACTGAGAGTGCTGTGGCCTTGAAGATGGCAATAGATGCTCTATATTCAGCTGTGCTGCTGAACTGTCAGCAAAGTAGATCCCTCATTCTTTTCTCACCAGCTGCTACTGTGTCTTGATATCCAATAAATCCTGGCATTGGGGCAAAGCTTGGTAGGTTCCACAGCCCTATATACTGTCTATTTTTAATAAACTCCAACAAATCGTCGGCGGATAGGCTGAACCTATCCATTCAACGAAATTTTGCACGGCGGACAAATAATGAGCGAATCAGATAAAATACTCGAAAGATGCATTGAGTGCGGGCTCTGCGTCAAAGAGTGCGATTTTCTGCAGAGGCACTGCGAGAGTCCGAGGGATCTGGCTGAGAGCTTCAAAGCAGGCAAACACAGGACGAGCCCTGAAATTCCCTACTCCTGCAACCTTTGCGGCCTGTGTGAGGTCAGATGCCCAGAAGGACTGAATGTGGGCAAGATGTGCTTTGAGGCGCGCCATCAGCTGGTGCAGGAAGGCCTGGCACCACTGAAGCAGCACCAGCCTCTGAGGGCTGCTCAGGACTGGTATGTATCAGATGAATTCAGGCTGGTCCTTCCTTCATCAGAATCTTTGAAGTCCTCAGAAGCTTCAGGATCAGGCGAAACGATAAGGACATTCTTCCCGGGATGCGCACTCTCTGCCTACTCCCCAGATCTGGTGATAAAGACATATGAATACCTTTTGCAGAAGCTTCCTGGAACTGGAATCGTACTTGGATGCTGCGGCGCTCCTGCTTATCTCATCGGTGACCAGTCGCGTTTCCAGGAGATAATTGGTGGAATAGAATCGGATGTCAAGGGGATAGGAGCCTCAGAGATCATTGTTGCCTGCCCATGCTGCTACCTGGTACTGAAGCAGTATCTGCCACATTTAAACCCCATATCCCTGTATACAGTGCTTGCCAGGATCGGGCTTCCAGAAGCAAAACCGGCGGCCGGAGCAAGAGAAAAGCGTACCTTCTCAATCCATGATCCCTGCTCTTCCCGTTTTGAAGGCGAGGTTCACAACAGCGTCAGAAAGCTGATAGAGGCCTGCGGGCACGAGGTTGAGGAGATAGAGCACTCAATGGAATCCAGCCACTGCTGCGGCCTTGGCGGCATGGCATTTGCAGTTGATGCTGACCTGAGCGCCAAAAAAGCAAGGCATACAATAGATGAGTCCAGATCCGATCTGGTCACATACTGTGCATCCTGCAGGGGCCATCTTGCATCCCAGGGTGCACATATCCTCCATCTCCTCGACCTCATATTTAATGATGATCAGCTCGAAGACAGGTTCGCTCCAGCTGCAGACCTATCTGAGGCCATCGAGAACCAGAGGCAGTTGAAGTTGAGATTGCTAAATGTGAGATGAGACTTAAAAGTTAAATGGAGACTTAAAAGTTAAATGGCCTCCATTCCATTAGAGGCCTTACCATGTGTCCTTGAACTCATCCGTGTACAGATCCTTTGGCTTGAACTCACCCTTCTTTATGTCACCATCCAGCACCATAGCATCTATCCAGGCCTGGATCTCTGTCTCATTCACTTTGCCGCTGTCGCTGTACCAGTGTGCTGTTGCGACCTTAAGGCCTATCGTCTTGGCTGTGATCTCGCCAGATTCCTTGCGGTTGGCGTTGCTCCATCTCTCAGCAGTTTTGTATCCCTTGATGAACTTCCTGACTGTATCGGGATGATTCTTTATGAAATCCTTTGAGAAGCAGATGAGGGTCTGGCCTGCAGCCTGTCCAAATGCTTCTGAGCTCGTTGCAATGACTCTGACCCCGCCTTCCTTTTCCATCGCTGTGAAGAACGGCGGATGCAGTGCAGCAACGTCTATTAATCCTTGCTTTAGAGCCGGTATTGCCTCGGGATCTGGCAGGATAACGTACTCGATCTTATCCTTGGGGATCTTGTACTTTCTCAGGAGGGCGTTTGTCTCGACATCAGAGCAGACGCCGCTTGCAACGATCTGTATCTTCACCTTTTGGTCCTGCTTGCCTATATCTGCAAAGGTCTTGAGGGGGCTATCATCTCTGACCAGCCAGTGCATATGCATCTTGCTCTTATCGCCATCAAGTGGCTCATCACCGCCCTGGGCGACTGCAATGATTGGAGCCCCGGCCTTGATGAGGTTGATTATGCCCACTGGGTGGTTATCGTAGACATCAATCTGTCCGCTCACGAAGGCAGCAGGCTGCTGAGTGAATGCTATCTGTCCAACATCATCCAGCAGGAAGCCCGCCTTCTCAAAGAAGCCCTTCTGCACTCCCAGGAACCAGGGCGTTCCGCTGCAATCCTTATTGACGGGCGACTTCACAACCGGCAAATCATCCTTTGAAACTGCGC
>DATMZB010000100.1:0-3234 GCA_035560655.1 Methanotrichaceae archaeon
ATGTAGTTACCAGCGACTTCCAGGTCCTGCACAGGCTGACTGAAGTAGATGCCTTTGTCATTGCCGAGTCCAGGGAAGCAGCCGAGAAGAAGGTGCTCGAAACTCCGGGCTTCCGCTTCAAAGGCGCAGACCTCAGCGTGAACTCCAACGATATCTCCATCTCCAAATCTGATGGAATAGCTCCTGGAGAGAGCCTAGAGGTCAGGGCGAATATCTACAACCTGGGGATGGACCCCGGAAAGGAGGTGGCAGTGGCCCTGGTAATGTCCCTGCCGGGCGGCACAAATCCCGTCGAGGTAGCCCGCATCACCGTTCCCGAAGTCCCACTGTACGGCCCTACGCCCGTCAAGTTCCCCTGGATAGCCGTCCCTGGCGAACATGCCCTCAGAGTAGTCATAGATCCAGATAAAAAGCTTGAAGAGAACTCTAGATTCAACAACGAAGCCCTGATTACTGTAAAGGTCCCGGGAAAAGACACCCCTCCAAAGCTGGAGATAAGATCCCCCGATCAGGGACAGAAGTTCAGTAAGCCAAAAGTTCAACTGGATGCTTCCGGCATAGATGAGTCGGGCATATCCCTCATGGAGTACAGGATAGATGGCGGCCTTTGGACTCAGAGACAGGGTAGTGACCGCCTTTCCGAGGAGGTCACCATCCAGCCAGGGGATCATACGATATTTTTCAGGGCCACTGACGTCTCTGGAAACCAGATAACAGAATCCCGGACAATAAGTGTGACTTTCGATAAACCGGTTCTCATATTACTTGAGCCGGCTGATGGGGCCATAATAGATCAAAACATCGTCACAGCAAAAATTGAGCTTGGAGATCCTGCCAAAATCGCCTGTGTTGAGGCCAGGACTGGAGGGGGGGCATGGAGAGACATACCAATCGCCGGTGAAAAGGCATCCTCTTTTAAAATACCGGCAGAGTTTGGAAGACAGAGCCTCGAAGTGAAGGCTGTGGATGTGAATGGTGTAGAAGCTTCAATCTCCAGAAGCATCGATGTGACCTCTCAAGCCGATGAACCCATTCAACAAATGCCGCAGAAATCACCTGAGCAGGTACCAGAAGGAACTCCAAGAGAAGAAATCCCTGGAGGAATACTCTTCGAGGGTTTGAACTGGACTGTCGTCGATGATCCTTCGCCCTCTGAGCCATCAAAATGGGTGGTAAAAGATGACAAGCTTCAACAACTCAGCAATATCTTCCGCACCGATCGAGAGTATGAGTTCTGGCAGGGCACCCACATCTTTGCAGGCTCCGACAGTTCTACTGACTACGAACTATCTTTTGATATTAGCAGTAGCGATGATGATGGAATTGGCGCCATAGTCCGCTACCAAGATAGGAACAACTATTATAGATTTATCTTGGTTCAGGACAGCGCAAACCGCGGCCCTTTCCGCCGCCTGGAAAAGTTCGAAAAAGGCCAACGCACATTGCTAGCAGAGGATAAAAATGGCTATACTCCTGGCCAAATATACCATTTCGAGTTCAAAGCGATTGAAGATGCTCTTGAGGTTTGGATGGATGGTATAAAGATCTTATCAGCTAGAGATAGCTCTTTTGGATCTGGAAAGGCAGGATTCGTTGCCTATGCCAGCCCTGGCCTTTCAATATGGAACATAAAAATAAATGACTCTGTGTAGGAGATATATCGGGATATCTGCAGGCCGCAGACCTGGGTGGGCGGTCCATCCACAGAGTGACGCGTCTGAGATAACCCCGAGCATCTAGGAAAAATTTTAGATTCTGGGCTTTACGCCACCTTCCCCACAGGCATCAGGCCTATTGGCTCAGTTCCATTTTGCAGTCCCAGGAACTCCCTGGCAGCAGTCGAGTTGAAGCCCGCGACGTAGGTGCTTCCAAGGCCCATCGAGGTGACCTCCAGCAGCAGGTTTTGGGAGGCCATGCCAAGCTCAATGATAGTTGGGCTGTCGTTCATAACCCGATCCTTAGCCCGCTCAAAGACTGCAGCCATGACGAAGATGACTGGCGCCCCGGAGATCCAGCCGTTCTCTTTTACTACAGATGAGTTGACGAATCCGCCGCGCACATCCCCTGCAGAGATCTGCACCAGAGAGTTATTCTTGGGCAGATAGTGATATACCCCGGCCGAGATATTGGTGACATTGCCAGATATCACATACACCTCCAGGGGATATGCGTCCCAAGCTGAGCCGGCAGTGCGGTGGCCCTTATCATCTGTGATCCCCTGCGCCGCCCAGAGGAGATGAGATACCTCATCCAGGCTCAGAGAGTCGCCCTTCAAAGTACGAATGGTCCTCCTCTCCAGGAGCGCCTTATCCAGCAACATCCCGCTATCGGTCTGAGGCAGATTAAGCTTTATCTCGCTTGAGCCGGACTGATTAGAAGCTGTGCCCTGGCCTGATGCTGCCATGACCGTCATCGCCATGATAAAAATCCCCAGGACGACTAGAAACGAAAGTTTTGCACTCATAATCCCACGATTACAGTTAGTAAGCGCCAGGATATTTATCATTTTCTAGTCTGGTTAATGATCGGCAATACCAGAGACATAATTGAGTATTTTAGCACTGATATAGACACCATATTGGAGTAGACATTATCCCCAGGCTGGCAAAGGCTAAGACGATCCCATGAAAGCTTACCGGCAATCTCTTCTCGGGCTCAATCCTTCGGCTTAAGCGTATTTCCAACAGACCAGGCCCTGCCAAGGTGCTCTCCCAAAGACCAGTAGTTGTTGTCGTGCATTGTAAATGCCATCGGCCTCACCTTCTTCATGTCCGGCAGGCCGTCTGTCAGGCAGCTCTCATCTGCATGTGTCTGCACTATCTCGCCTATGAACGTCTCATCCAGCCCTCCGAAGTCCAGCACCTTGACCAGGCTGCACTCCATGGATATTGGGCACTCAGAGATCATGGGCGCAGTCCCGAGCGCGCCATAGAACGTCTTGAAGATCCGGGACTTGTCCACCTTGCTGCCTGAGACAATTCCACAGTAGTCTGCGGCCGCTACCTGATCTACAGAGGGTATGTTTACGCTGAATGTGCGGTTCTCCTTGATGCCCGCATTGGTATAGTGCTTTTTGTTCAGAGCCACATGGATGATCGGCGGATGAGCATCCATTATGCCGCAGAAGGCCACTGCCAGATAGTTGGGTCGTCCGCCCACCTGTGCACCAACCAGTGCCACGGGCATTGGATACAGAAAGACGTCTGCGCCTATCTCCATCTTGACCATATCCGC
>DATMZB010000101.1:0-2151 GCA_035560655.1 Methanotrichaceae archaeon
ATATTTGACTTGACAGCTGATGGAGATGGTGAAGTGCAAAATTTTGATTATTGCAATCCCACGAAGGTCATATTCGGCAGGAACACTATCGGTCGCATTGGAAGCGAGATCAAGGCACATGGGCTAAAAAAGGTCCTCCTCATTGCCGGAGCAGGCAGCATCAAATCCAACGACGTCTACGACCAGATCGTGAAGTCACTTCAGGGAGCTGGAATCGAATGGGTGGAGGCGTGGGGAGTACAGGCGAACCCTGTGCTATCTAAAGTGAGGGAGATGATAGCCCTGGCCAGGAGATCGGAAGTGGAAGGCGTTCTTGCGGTCGGGGGAGGAAGCGTCATCGATTCTGGAAAATCGGTGGCCGTTGGGGTGCATGCCGGAGATGTGTGGGAGCAGTATGAGAAAAGGTTCGTAGACGTGCCAGCTCTGCCGCTCTTCACTGTGCTCACCATCTCTGCATCCGGGTCAGAGTTTGATCCCTTTGCGGTCCTTACAAACGAGGGTGAGAAAAAGAAGTGGTTACTTGCATGCCCCTCATTATTTCCGAAGGTCTCCATTATCGATCCATCGGTACAGGCAAGCCTGCCATGGCACCAGATAGTAAACGGCGCTGTGGATGCAATATCTCACCTTATGGAAGCCTATGTCACCGCAGGAGATGCTGAGGTGACCCTTGCCCTAGACGAGAGCTTGATGCGCACCATAATCGCCATGACTGACCGGCTGCAGAAGAGCAGAGAGGATTACGATGCTCAAGCAAGCCTTGCCTGGGCCGCCTCCCTGGCGCTCTCAGGCATTCAGAATGCTGGGGTAAGCTTTGGCGATTTTGCCAGCCACGGCATAGAGCATGGAATCAGTGCAATTCGTCCAGAGATCGCCCATGGAGCGGGCCTGGGCGTTGTCCTGCCAGCCTGGATCGACTACTGCCATGGTGCAAAGCCAGAACTCTTCCGACGCTGGGCCAAGAATGTCTGGGATGCGGATAGCATTGAGGGCGGAGTGGCTGCCTTCCGCAAGAAGATCCAATCCTGGGGAAATCCGGTGACTCTGCGAGAACTGGGACTCCAGGAGGACCAGATACCAGCCATAGCCGCAAATGCCGTGGAGTTTGGCTTGACTGGGATGGTAAAAGTGCTCTCTGATGAGGATATCCGGGCTATACTGAGATCTGCATAGATGCAGGACGGTCTGACCAGTTTGCAGTCTTAGGGGCACTGCCCGGCCCTGGGATGAACAGATTGAAAAGGATATGATCCATGCTAAAATCTCTCCTTTTCAGCTTGTTTGCTCTGCACGCTTTTTAAGCGCCTGGTTCATTGCTCTAAAGCTGCGCTCAGTCTCGTTCAGCAATGATCCTGAGAACGGAATCAACAGCCCATTGAATGTCTCGCTCTGAACCATGCGCACCCGGTCCTTGCCGAGCGGCTCGATGATAAAGCTGTGCTCGCCATCGAATATCCCCGGGATGAAGAGGCTGCCAAGCCAGAGCAGCTCCCTTTCGGGCTGCACTGCAAGGACTGTTGGATGAAGCGTCATGGTGCGACTGCCAGCATGCATCTGAACCTTCAGTTTTTCGCCTTGCCTGGCGGACCCGGTCACCTGGAGTATAAATGGGTTCCATTGTGGATATGACCCAAAATCCATCAGCGTCTGCCATACTCTGGAGGGGGACGCATTGATGATGACCTCGGTATGGATTGCCCTATGGGTGATCGATCTTCTTGGCATACTCTCACTACTTTGAGGATGAAGTGTCTCAACGCACTGTATAGCACATGGTAGTTGCTCAATAATATTAGTACGTTTTGCAGAATGAGCATCCAACAATGGTGAATCTGCACCTACCACCCAATGCTCGGGCTGTTACGGCGATGATAGGCCAGCCAGCACAGGTTCGTTTGCACTGCAATGACTGTTTCCTGGGGCGAACTTATGATTTCTTCTGATAGCCCCATATCTTCAACGATATGTCGACCATCAGATCTATCAGGGCCTCATCATCCTTGAGAGGCAAGGGAGAGATCATGCTGGTGAGGAGGATGCCTTTCAAGGTGATCCCCCAGCACATAAGGAGGTCCAAAGGTTTTTTTTCGCCTAGGTCGACGCCATCGAAACGATAGAAAAATTCTGCGTAGGCAGTGTAGGCTTCGATGT
>DATMZB010000102.1:0-5055 GCA_035560655.1 Methanotrichaceae archaeon
GCTGCAGGGTCTGGATCGAGCTCATAGCTATAGGTGTAGCTCGATGCATTCATCACACTTGCTCTTACCAGGGCCGATGCCCCTGCGCCGTTCTGGATGAAATGGTTTTCGTGAAGATCGCCCTTGCCATTGATTGTGTTCGATATACTGCCTGCATCCAAAACTATGCTCGATGCAATTGATTCCTCAGCTGGCACGCTGAATGTCGCACAGCAGCCAGCACCATCCTCAGTTACGCTATAGGAGAAGCCGCAGGCTCCTGGCGCTAATAACATTAATGCTGCTATTAGCCATATCCAGTATTTCATCTATCAACCCCTCACAGATAATGGTGATCATGCGATCGAGATAATAAGCATTGTGATAGACCAGGATAATTAGACCTTGCAAGAGGTGGGGCTATGCCGTGTTCTTTGATAAGTAGAGGAATTTTATCGCCTGCAAAAAAGAATACTATCTATTGACCTGATGCAGCCCGGGGGATATAGCGCTGCCCAAAAGATAGAGAGATTAGGGGACCCGACAGGGATTCTAAAAGCTGAAAAACACTTTGCTAATGCAGTGCAGATATTATCAAAAAATAAAAGGGAAAAAGTGTGTAGACTTTCGTCTACACTGCGGGCATGACCAGGGCCCTGTCGCCTGCAGCGCGGAACTCCCTGGCACCGCCGAGACCGAAGCCCCTGCGGATGTCGTCCCAGGTGAATATGAGCGCTGGGTTTGCGAAGCAGACCTTGATCAATGGGTTGACTGCGAAGGCGTCGCCGCGTCCAGCGTGAGCGGACTGAGCAATGCCTGCGTACTCGCCCTGGTGACCTACGTTCATTGCGTAGTTCGGATAGTTTGCGCCTCTCAGCTCGACGGGGTTGGACTCGTCGGACTGGTATGAGAAGACGTTGGTTGGACCGCACTGATCCTGCAGGTCGTATCCGAAGAAGCCCAGTCTGCCCCATGCCTCCTTGTGCAGCAGCATGGACAGGTACCAGCCAGCCAGACCGATCTGGGAGTGGCCGGTTGCCAGGCCAGCGCCGATACCGGAGCAGGCAGCAAGCACGGATGCCCTCTGTGACCCGCCGAAGTGATCCTCAAGCAGGGTTGGGAAGGACTCGTACTGCTCAATGCCGTACAGGGTAGCCTCAGTGGCGATATCCTTGGCAGTGTCGACAGTTGCGGGTGCCTTTGCAAAGCCGCCGTACTTGTCTACTGCGTAGTCAGCTGCGTAGTAGCAGAAGTCGTCCAGGACATCGTTGGTGTAGGCTGCAGTTGCGTACTGGGTGAATCCGACACCGCCGGACATGTAGCTTCCAAGCCAGATCTGATCGTAGAGCATAGCGCCAGCGGCGACTACGTTCAAGGAGACCATTACTGGATCCTGGGGCTTGGTCCTTGAGGTCTGGACCATATCGGACATGAAGCCGAAGGAGAGTCCGCCTGGATTGTTGGGTCCGCGGGCGCGCCTGGCTGGCAGCATGTCTGACATCTGCAGAACTGCGGCGTGCTTGGCTGCATAGGCCAGGTCTGCCACAGCTGCCTCACCGGCTGCCATGTTGTAGGCATCGATGAATGTCATGCCGAGCTGCATGGCGCTCCACCTGGATGTGGTGCCGCCGTCGCATGATCTTACCACTATTGTGGGGATATGGATGGCCTGCCAGGTGGTCTTGCCCATGGCTGCCTTGAGCTGCTCTGCCTGATCAGCTGGGAAGAGCTTGTTGATATCAACCAGGTACTGTGGGTCGATCTCGTCTGCGAGGGCATCGTCGCCGGTGAAGACGCGGACGTTACAATCGTCGACCAGGCCTGGGTGAGTCTCAACCATGTGCTCCTGAACCACTGCTGCGCCGGGCATGGCGTGGTTGAGGATCTCGAGGTAGTTGTTGATGGTCTCGGGTGTGACTTCCTTGCCGAGGCGCTTCTCCAGAACCTCGTGGGCCATGTCCAGACCAACTATGATGGTCCTTCTGACATCATCCCACATCTGCTGCATGGCTGGATTGTTGACGAAGTGCAGATCGTCGCCCTCTACTATGAACTCAGTTCCGGAGAGCTTGTAGGGTACGAGCTGCCTCTGTCCGAGTGGGACTCCGCCTGCGTGAACATATGGGTTGTAGAAGGATATGCCACGCTTGCCCTCGAGTCTCTTGGAGAACTCCATGAATTCTCTCTTACGGGCAGACTGCTCTGGGCCCAGCCTCTTGTACTCTGTCTTCTGGCTGGCAAGATCGAAATCCTTTCCGAACTTCTTGTTAAGAGCTTTGATGAATAGCTTCTTGCTGTGTAGCTTTGCCATTTAAATCACCCACATTTACTCTGGCCTGTATCCCCACTTGGTCCTCAGATTCCACATGTGGTGCAGTGCCTCTACGGCCTCGTCGTACTTCCTGGCGCCGACCTTTCCGCCAATTGGGACGCCATCAAACCTGAAGATGGTGGTCCTCTTCTTGGCCTCGGCCTCGCTCATGGGCTTGCCTACGTTGATCTTTCTATCGAGTGGGATGCCTACCTGGTCCTTGACATAGTAGACATTTCCATCCTTGCCCATCTCTGTCCTGGATAGCATATCGAACATCATGCCGTTCTCCTCAAGCCTGAGGGAGTGGCCGTGCACGGTGCAGCCTCTCATGGAACAGAGGGCCATATCGGTAACCTCGCTGTCCATCTGGACTTTGGTCAGTGCATCGAGATCCCTCTCTCTGGCCTCGATGATCTGTCTGCCGGACAGTGTGCCTGGGTCGCATCCCCTGCAGTTGATGGCTGCCCAGTAGGATCTCCAGTATGGAGTGGATGGTGCAAAGTACATGGAATCAGCGAACTGGTTGTACCTCACACGGTCACCGGCTGCTGCGCCTGGTGTTGGGGCTACGATCTGCCTTATGGGGCAGTCGGGCTCGCCCATCTCCTTGAGTGGTGGGTGAGTGCTTGGATAATCGGCACCGGGGGTCCTGTGTCCCAGTATCGCTACTACATCTGCCTCGGGAATATCTCTGAGCTTCTCGAGGTTTCCGGACATGTGCTTCCGCCTGTTTATGCCGACAGAGGTGCTTCCGGGATAGAATTGTGCTGTGTAAGCCATATCTTATCTCTCCTCATTATCAGTAGTCACTTCTTTTTCAGACAGGATGGCCAGCCTATCACTCTTGGCCTTGGGATCTATCAGTCCAAGTATGCGTTTATCTTCCACATCCTTGCCATATTTGGCATAGTCAGTGACCGTCATCCGGTCGTGGAAGAACTTGCCCTTCTTGATCTGGAATGTGAATGGCAGCGCTCGCTCACACGCGGCTTTCACTCCATCGAGGTATTTCTCGCTCTCAAGCTCGAGCCTGACCCTTCCCACCTTGACCTTAAGCTCAAACGCATTATCACCAAGCTCCATGATGCCTTGATTATTGGCATCTATGGGCGTGCCCTTTGCCGGGCCGTAGGTGACGAAACGAGGCATATTGGGGCCCTGGATCATGATTCTTATGATCCCGCCGTTCTTGTATATCTCGCTTAGGAGGCGCTGAGCGG
Organism: Methanotrichaceae archaeon; assembly: GCA_035560655.1. Classification (GTDB taxonomy): domain Archaea; phylum Halobacteriota; class Methanosarcinia; order Methanotrichales; family Methanotrichaceae; genus DATMZB01. The sequence continues at coordinate 3,514 of DATMZB010000102.1, forward strand.
TCTCAGGCGTCAGAATCCTGAATGGGAAGATCTCTACCTGGACCGGCTCCGTGTCTGATTCAGTGACCATTGAATCCGCCTTACTGGACAGCCTCCGCAACCGAGACTATTGGCTCGCGGAACTCCTTAATCTCACCGTATATGGCACCGACCAGTCCAGATGTCATCTCAGGTGTGAACATCTGTGTACCGGCATCCAGTGCTATAGCTGCAGCCACGCATGGTATGGCAAATCCTCTGGAGTGCCTGGTTACCACGTGGTTGCCGTTGAAGACACCGGGGCCGCCGCCGCCGTAGATTGAGTGGCTGAAGAACGAGAATCCGACGGCCGTTCCCATGACCCTGCCGAAATCGCATCCTGGGAGTGCGGTCTCCTTCTCAATTATATCGTTGTAGTACAGGAGAGAGGATGATACAGCCTGAGCGCCTCTTAGAGCGCCGCAGTTGACCATTGTGGCTGCAAGTACGCCTGCTGCTGCATATGCGTTCCACATGGATACATCGTTTGCCTCATACATTGTGTATCCGGATGGGAGCTTCTTGCCTGCCTTGATGACCTTGTCCTCAATAGCCCTGGCGACTATGCTCTGGACTACTGTGCCTATGGTTCCAGTCTTGCCGTTGGACTTGACTGTCTCATAGACCATGTTGTTGGCGTTGAGACCCTGGTATGCCAGGCCGAGGAGCTGGTGCCTCTCGAATATGCCGAAGGCGTTGCCCATCTCGAACTCGCCGATCTGCTCGTATATGGATGCAAGAGCGGCTGCGTTCATGGCGTTCCTCTTGGTGATGGCTGCGAGGTGGTTTGCCATGACGTTCCTCAGTGCAAAGCCGAGTCCTTCATCGTTCTGGGGGATGTTGAGGACTGATGCTACGTTTCCGCCGTTCATGCCTACGGTCTGTGGGTACTCGCCCCAGACAGAGGCGTGGACCATAGCGGCCTGGGTGATGTCAGCCTTGAACTGAGAGACAATGGCCTCAGTTGTTGCTGCTGCTGCGCCGGTAAGTCCGACCACGAACTCAGAGGCAGCATTCACACGGGCTGTGGGGATCTGGACCATGAGCTGCTTGCCGCCGCCGAGAACCTGGACATTGGTGTCGTCGCCGGGGGCTACCTGCAGAAGCTCCTTTATCTTTCCAGCCAGAGCGCCTGCGTTGGCTACTACATCGTACTTGAGCTCGCGTCCCTTGATTCTTCTCCTGCCGCCGCCGACTGCGCCAGTCTTAAGGCCGTTCTCTATTCCAGCCAGGTTAACTGCGACTGTCCTCTTTGTAAGGGAAATGAGCCTCTGCATGGCAGCGTTCTTCAGTGGGCTGACTTTGCTGATGTCAACGTCGCTTTTAAGAAGAACTCCGCGGTCGCTATATAGGTCTATCTTGTCAGACACGTTCTTTATCCTCCTTTACCTTTCTAGCAGCAAAAATTGTAGTGGCAGCCTCTGCTGGAGCGACGATAAGATAGCCTCCGCTGGCAATATCTCATCCACCACAGGCTTAATCCATTACAATCTCCCGCCGCTTTCTTGATTATCTGTTTGCTAC
>DATMZB010000103.1:0-4526 GCA_035560655.1 Methanotrichaceae archaeon
CTCTTCAGCTCGGCTATATTACTTGGCCTCATGCATCCGCCAAAGGCATGAAGCCCTAATAAGCTGGCACAGGGCATCCTAAGCATCTTTCTGCTCTGTGATATCGCGGATTGTGTGGACTGCGTTGATTATCTTGCCTGACTCATCGAAGATGGGGTCTGAGGATACTATAATCCGCCTGTCGCCGAGCAGCAGCTCAGAAACCGCACGCATTCCAGTCTTGAGCATCGTCCTGTGGGGGCACCTTTGGAAGAATGTATCTGAGCCATGCACCAGCATATGACATTTCTTCCCGATGATCTCCTCGGATGTGCGGCCCAGCAGCTGGCACATGGCTTTGTTGCACTGCAGTACGGTCCCATCCAGGTCAAGCAGGCATATGCTGTCCTGGATTGAGTTGAATGTGGATGACCAGTTTTGGGCAGCCTGCCTCAGCCTCTCATCCCACTGCTTCTGCGAGGTTATGTCCCGGCCCACAGACTGAAGCTCAATTAAGCGGCCATACTCTCCAAAGATCGCCTTTGTTGTCCACTGTACCCAGCGCACCTCGCCACTTTGCATCAGTATCCGGCTCTCGCCTGGAACCGCAATTGGCTTCTCCAGGCTCAGGGCATCGATGAGGCCTTCCACCCTATCCCGGTCTTCCTCCAATAGGTATCCAAGGAAGTTCTGGCCTATGAGCTCATCATAGCTCTTGCCTACATACCTGCAGAATGCCTCATTTGCAAAGGTCAGAGTGCCGTCAGGCAGGAACCTGCAGACAAGCTCGGACTGATCCTCGACTATAGCCCTGTAGCGGGCATTGCTCTTCTTCAGCCGCTCCTCTATCTGCCTGCGCTCTTCCAAGTCCACCATCATGTCCTGGTAAGCCTTGACCAGCTTTGACGATGCCTTGGCCAGCTTCTCAGTCCTCTCCTCAACCCGCCTCTCAAGCTCCTGGTTGGACTCATACAGCTCTTCCTCAAGCTGCTTTCTGTAAGTTATGTCTGTGATGGTGCCCATGTATCCAGAAACCTCGCCAGAGGAGGACCTCTCTGCCACTGCCTGGCTCAGCACCCAGATCACACCTCCTTTTAGATCTTTGAACCTGTACTCTCTCCTGAAATTCTCATCCTTTGGAGGCCAGGCCTCCTCTACGCGCTCCCTGTCATCAAGGCAAAGGCCCTCCTTCCAGCCGTCGCCCAAGACCTCTGACTCAGTCAGACCGGAGATCTCGCACCATCGATCATTGACATAGATATATTTCCCATGTTCATCAGTGCGGAAGATGCCCACAGGAGAAGATATAGCCAGTGTACGGAAGCGCTCTTCGCTCTCCCTCAGAGCATCCTCTGATCTCTTGCGCTCAGTTATGTCCTCAAAGATGTACAGCCGCCCAAAGTAGTGGTCGCTGGAGTCTCTGACCTGTGCCGAAAAGCGCCTGATTATTCTTCCATCCCTGAAGGGTATCTCATCCTCAATAACAGATCCGTTGATCTCATCCTGCAGTGGCTTGCATGGCTCGATAAATGCCTGGATGTCCCGGAGCAGAGGCGTGATATGGGGAATTATATCAATGTTCTTGAGAGATCCTGAGCTTATCTCCTCTTCCAAGTGCTCTATTCCCCAGATCTTGCAGAAGAGGTGGTTGTGGTAGAGTATGGAATCAGTGCGGCTATCGACAACATAAAAGGCCAGGGGTGAGTTATCGGCCATGGACCGCAAAAGCGCTTCGCTACACTGGAGCCTCTCTTCGGCGGTTTTCTTCTCAGTGATATCCCGCTGGATCGATCCCCAATGAGTTATCTTGCCCCTGCCGTCTTTGATTGGAAATATATCGAGATCGGACCAGAAGCTTTGGCCGTCTTTGCGTCGAGATTCTATCTCAATTCTCAGAGGAGAGTTGGTCATATAGGCTCGCAGAATTGTTGCCTCTTTTGTGCGATCCTTTCCACCAATGAGGGCTTTGGGATCTTTTCCAATGGCGTCCTCAAAGCCGTACCCGGTTATTCTGGAGAAGGCCTCATTTATGTAGACTACTCTAGAGCTAAAAGCATCACCAGCATTGGGCTTGGATATCGTCACTCCATCGTTGGCATTGGCGACTGCAGACTGGAAGAGACGCAGCTGCTCTTCAGCCATCTTGCGCTCTGTGGCGTCTCTCATTGTGACCAGGTCAGCAGAGCTGCCCCTGAAGCTTATCCTGGTGCCCAGACACTCCACCCACTTCTCATGGCCGTCCAGGGTCCTTATCTTATACTCTTGCAGGAACCCACCCTGCGCTTTTCTGACCCGATCCAGGTCGTGAATCAGGAGCTCGGTTTGATCGGGGCTTGCCAGGTCTAACACATTGATCTTCTGGTTGAGAGGAGGCTTCAGCTCAATCAGCTTCACGGCAGAGCTGTTTGCAAAGAGAACTTCCCCATCCCAGTCGACTATAATTGCTGAGTCTAGCATATTATCGACCAGAGACCGGAAGAGCTCATCGCTCGACCTCAACGCCTCTTCGGCCAGCAGGCGGGCTATGGCATTGCCTGCCTGGGTGATCATGGCCTCAAGAGCATGGCAGGCGAATTCTGGGATCTGATCGAGGTTATGAGATGCTATGTTGAAGCAGGCGATCACCTGACCATTATGAGTCATGGGAATGACCGCAATGGCTTTTAGCCCCTCTTCAAGGAAAGGTTCCTCAGGATATTGAGCAAGATCTATCGCTCTGGCATAGATCGGCTTGCCGGCCATGACATTCTTCCATATATCAGATCCAGCCTCGTAGCGGGATGCTTTCTTTGCGAAATCATTCGAGAGCCCCCTGGAATAGGCAAGCCTCAGGTCTCCTGACCCGTCTGCCAGATAAGCCCCTCCGCAATCCAAACCAGAGACCTGAATGACCGCATCCATGCAAAGCCTCATTGCATCTTCAAGGGACGATGCTGCAGCCAGTTTTATCCCCAGGTCACGTTGCGCCAGGATCTGGACTTCGGCTCGTTTTCGTTCGGATATATCGCGAGCTATTCCCTGTACACCGATGATCTGGCCCTGGTTATATACTGGAGACACATTGACCTCTGCAGCGACAGTGCTTCCATCTTTCCTGATGAGATTGATCTGGTAGTTCTCTAAGAGGCCGCCCAGGAGTACCTGATCCAAGCCTTCCTTGGCCTGATGCAGATCCGAGTCCAAAATGTAGCTCTCTATAGGTTTGCCAATAACCTCCTCAAGATCATATCCCAGCATGGCGGCTGCTGGAGAAACATACGTTATCCGGCCTTGAGAATCAGTGGTAAAGATTAGATCGATAGACCGATCTGCAATGCCCCTAAATCGCAGCTCTGATTTCTGCAGGGCCATCTCCATCACTTTTCTCTCGGTTATATCCCTGCCCACAGATTGAAACTCGATCAAACAGCCATGATCATCGAAGATAGCCCTGTTAGTCCACTGATGCCATCTGATGCCCCCCATCAGGATGGCTCTGCATTCACAGCTTGCTGCGGTTTTCTCCGGGCTGAGTGAGGTGATTAGCTCTCTAACCCTTTGGCGGTCCTCTTCTGGGATTAGCTGCAAGAAGGACTGCCCCAGCAGATCATGGCAGCCTTTTCCGAAGTAACGACAGTAGGCATCGTTGACGAAGGTTAATATCAGATCATCATTGAACCTGCAGACGAGCTCTGTCTGGTCCTCTACTACGGCGCGGTAGCGGGCCTCGCTCTCTTTCAGCTTCACCTCCATCTGGTGCTTGTTTAAGGCCATGTCTATGGATATCTGGATGGTCTTCTTGTCATAGGGCTTGAGGATATATCCAAAAGGCCCGGTGGCCTTGGCCCTCTGCAATGTGAGATAATCTGCATAAGCAGTTAGGTAGATCACTGGGATATCTCTGCGGGAGGTGATCTTCTCAGCAGCTGCCACTCCGTCCAAATCTCCCTCTAAAACTATGTCCATTAAAATTAGATCGGGCCTGAGCTTCTCTGCCATCTCTATGGCCTCTTCTCCAGAGGAGACCGCAATTGGAACGTCATATCCAATAGCCAAGAGCTCCTCCTTTAGATCCATGGCCACGATGGCTTCATCCTCAACGATCATTATCCTGGCTTTGGCCATCCTCTCCTCTTCCCAAGTCATTCTCAATGTTCTGCAGAGATCAGGATCCTGAGTCTATGCGGATTGCACAATGACAATTATATGTAGTAGCGCCATAGGGCTAAGAGGTATATAGGGTTATCACCATAGCCCTCCTGAGAAACTCTGGCTCCTTTGAAATCCGGCACTATGACTGAATCGAGGGTCTAGAGACTGGAACAAATCGGCCGATCATCTTTCGTGCATCTCGCTTTGAAGGGAACTCGCGTGGCATCATACGCAGTGGTGCGGCTAGATAACATATCTATCGATTATCATATTAGCGAGATTTAAGCTCAGACTCTTTCATCGTGCTCATTCTTTTGAAATCAATTCATAAATTGTTAAAAGGGTCACAAGGCATATATATCAGAATGAGATTGGATTAGCGTCAAAAGGAAATATAAGAGACGTGAATGCAATCC
>DATMZB010000104.1:0-7180 GCA_035560655.1 Methanotrichaceae archaeon
ATATATATCAAATACGCTTTTAAATATCCCTGATTAAGTGTAGATTGGCGAAGCATCAGGAGGTATTTCAGGGATTTTATCCCAGCCGAGATCATTTCGGCATCGTTTCGCTCAATCGATTACAAGGTGAGGTAGTTGGTGCTTAATACTGGAGACACTGCATGGGTACTGGCGGCAACAGCACTGGTGATGCTGATGACGCCGGGAGTTGGATTCTTCTACGGCGGACTGGTCAGGTCCAAGACCGTAGTCTCAATGATAGGGCTATCGTTCCTGGCCTTCGCACTGGTCAGCGTCCAATGGGTCCTCTTCGGATACAGCCTGTCATTTGGCTCGGACGTATCCGGGTTCATAGGCGGCTTGAACTTCCTGGGGCTCAACGGGGTAGGTATGGGAGACGCGCCTCTGGCGAGCAACATACCGCACCTGGTGTATATGATGTTCCAGCTGGTATTCGCCGCAGTCACACTGGCAATACTCACGTCCTGTGTAGCTGAGAGGATTAAGTTCAGCTCATTCATAGTCCTGGGTCTGCTCTGGACAACCCTGGTATATGATCCCCTGGCCCACTGGGTCTGGGGCGGAGGCTGGACTGCCCAGCTTGGAGCCATAGACTTCGCTGGCGGCACAGTGGTCCACATAAGCTCGGGCTTCTCAGCTCTGGTCCTCGCCCTGGTCATAGGCAAGAGGATAGGGTACGGCTCGTATGTGATGGAGCCGCATAACATACCCATGGCACTCATAGGCGCGGCCATGCTCTGGTTCGGCTGGTTTGGGTTCAACTCAGGGTCCGCGTTGGCCGCAAACGGCCTGGCAGCGTCTGCATTCGTTGTAACAAACACCGCGGCTGCTGCAGGCGCTCTGACCTGGCTGGCTGCCAGCTGGATCAAAGGCAAGCCAAGCGCCCTTGGAATGGTCAGCGGCGCCATAGCAGGACTCGTGGCCATAACACCAGCATCGGGATATGTGGACTCCATGGCTGCACTGGTCATTGGCGGAGTAGCTGGTGTCCTGTGCTACATGGCACTGCTCTTCAGAGTCAGCCACAGCCTGGATGAGAGCTGCGATGCATGGGCGGTTCACGGCACAGGAGGCTTCTGGGGCGCGATTGCCACAGGAATATTCGCCAACCCTGCCATAAACCCGGCCTACTCAGGCCTGATATACGGAAATATGCATCAGTTCACTGTACAGGTCATAGCTGCAGTGGCTTCAATGGCCTATGCCATGATCATGACATTCGTCCTGGCCAAGGTTGTAGACGCCACAATGGGCCTGCGGGTCTCCGAAGATGAGGAGTACGTGGGACTGGATATATCCCAGCACGGCGAGAAGGCCTATGCATAGGTGAAGAAGATGAAGAAGATAGAAGCCATAGTGCGCCCTGAAAGGCTTGAGCAGATCAAGAAAGCCCTAGAAGAGAAAGGATACGTAGCCATGACAGTGAGCGAGGTCCTGGGCAGGGGCGAGCAGAAGGGAATCAAGCTCCAGTACAGAGGAGGGTCCATGGTGGTGGACCTCCTCCCCAAGCTCAAGATCGAGCTCTTCTTGCATGACCAGAACGTCAAAGAGGCCATGAAGACCATCTGCGATGCCGGCAGGACAGGAAAGTTCGGAGATGGAAGGATCTTCGTCTCACCAGTGGAGATCTCTGGCAAGGTCAGGACCGGAGAGGTAGATTACGACTCGACTGAAGATGATAGGGAGCTGCCCAATTCCAAGGCAGCTACGCTGAAGAGTGAAGCCAAATAGGGCTTCTTCATGCCCATAATTTTTGCAAAATGATCTCCTCCTGGGAAAAGGATATCAGAGGCAGCAGCGCAATCACAGGATGCCCGGCACCTCCGGGCATCTGCTGCCATATGCACTCTTCGTCTATTCTACAGCGCTTACATCCTGGAGAATCAATTATGCTGCACCCCCGGGTTCAGTGGAGGTTTAGCAAATACCAGGGAAGCCTGGGCACCAGCCAGGTGAGGCAGCTCTTGTAAGACCGCTTCATGGCCACAGTGTCCAGGAAGGAGTCCACGAAATCGCTCTGTCCAGCCAGGATATTGAAGAAGAAGCCAGGCTTGCTGTGCATAAGCTTGGCCAGCATTATGGCATATCCCAGGTCATCTCCGAAGTCGGCCCTGCACCATGATGTATAGCTCTTCCCCATATCCATGCCCGGGTTTGAGAGCTTCTCGGATACGACCTCGGCTGCGATCTGGCCTGATCGAATGGCATAGGATATGCCCTCGCCCGTGAAGCAGTCTACAAAGCCGGCTGAATCTCCAGCCAGAAGGGTCCTGGTGCCGGCTAAAGGCCGCCCTAACCCGCCAAAGGGTATGACATGGCCGTGAAGGCGGTAGTTTTTCCTAAAGCCGTTGGCTTTGAGGAAGTCGGTCATGGTCTTTTTAAGGCCGGTGATGTCTCTGGCAAGTCCGCCAACGCCCACAGAGTAATAGCCCCTGTGGGGAAAGACCCAGCCGTACCCCATGGGCACCACCCCAAAATGAATGGTCAGGGAATCGCCCATCTCCTGGTCTATGACGCGGTCGTCCTCTGGCACCTCTGTCACCAGGCAGAGCCCGTACTGATCCTTCCTGTCACGTTCCCGGATGGCTTGCTTTAGCCGGTCCTGGGACCCTGATGAGATTACCAGGTATCTGGACCTGTAGGTATCTTCCCCGGCACGGACCTCTACGCCGCCATCTTTCTCATCATAGCCTGTGACCTTTTTGCCTGTCTTGACCTTTATTCCAGTCTCCTCAGCCTTGGAGAGCAGGTACTCGTCAAGGATGCTCCTGGTGACTGTTGTGGCCAGGCGGTAGGGCTTGTGCCTCTCCAGTACCCGGGGCCCGTAGAGGATCCTTGCCCCAGTTATGTCCTTCTCGCACACCGTCCCTGGCAGTTTGAAGTCCAGGTAAGAGATAGCCCTCTCAGACAGCCCGCCGCCACAGGGCTTGTACCTGGGGAAGTGCTCCTTTTCCAGGACCAGTGTATCAAGGCCCATCTGGCCTGCTCTCCTGGCTGTGGCTGAGCCCGCGGGTCCTGCGCCCACAACTATCAGGTCGAACATGGCAAAAGTCTCCGACCTGGGAAACATCTCAAAACGCGATTCATTTAATCAGGCCTGCTGATCTTGTCTCAATTCAGATATCTATAGAATTAGGAACGCATGAAAGTTAAAACTTTCGAAATCCATATTGAATGAATAATGGTACCTGATACCAGTTTCATTTCCCAGAGGAAAGCTGTCTTGCGGGAGGGCCCTGGTACATCCGGGCTGAAACAGCACCGCAGATGCAGCAAGATATTATCGCATGAGGCAAGGAATCGCGGCCTTATTTCAGCCTGGATGCGCCATGCTGCCGCGTGAGGCCTGGCCCTAAAGCGCATCCGCGCGTGACGCTCTCAAGATTCCAATTGAGAGCACGAATCTGAGAAGAATAGCCATATCTTTCACATGAAAAAAACCATGAGATAATAAAAGCAAGCGATTTAATTTTCATCATTCAGTTGCGATTCAAGGAACCATAAGGCTTCCGGGCATGGCATTAATAGATAGTGGTCTCAGGGCCTACGATTCATATACCACACACCATGGGAACGCGATGCATCCAGGCCAAATAAAGAGCACCAGACAGCGAAAATACCAAATAATTAGCGTTTTAGAGGGGTTTCACATTATCTTGTATCTGGGTCCGTCACCACCTTCCGGAACTTCCCATCTGATCAATTGGCTCGGACACTTCAAACGGCATGTCTGGCAGTGCAAACAATTTGACGGGCTTAAAATGAGCTTATCATCCTCGAACTTATACACCTCTGCAGGACAGAAAGAGGCACATGGGTAACATCCGAAGTCTTTAAAGCAGCTCTTATCCTGGCACTCTTCACGGAATGCGATATGTGAAGGCTCATCTTCTCTGTGCATTGTTCCTGAAAGGCTTACATCAGTCAATCTATCGATGCCGCCGGAGGACTGCCTTTTAAGGTGCACCTTTCGCATGCATTCATGGTCAGGTTTGGTGCTGAGCTTATATGGTATCTTTGATTGGAAAAAAGAGAGAGGCGCGCCCAAATAGTAGCCCAATCTTCCTGTTCTAGAGAAGATTTGCCTGTAATTACGGGATGAATACAGTTCATTCATCACGAAGCTCTCATCCAATAGATCAGCATATTTCTTCAACGAATGCGCTGTAAAGTCTTGCTTTTCAACTGCCAGGTATATCGCCTCCCCTGCGGCAATTCCAGACTTTATAGCGTAATGAAGCCCTTTCCTCTTCTTTGCATTGGTCAGTCCTGCCGCGTCTCCTACGATCATAGCCCCGTCCGCTACCAGTTGCGGCAGTGAATAATAGCCGCCTTCAGGAAACGTTTTAGCACCGTAAGCCATCACCTCGCCACCCTCGAGGAAGCTCTTGATCATGCTATGCGATTTGAAGATTTGCAGCTCCTGCTGTGGGCTCAGGTCGGCATATCGCCAGTTGAGCGCCATTACAAGTGCAACTGCTACGAGGTTATCCCTCATGCTGTAGATAGAACCTGCGCCGTAAACATCAGATGGCAGAGGAAAGCCCAGAGTGTGTATCACACGGTTGGGACCAAAAGAGTTATTTTCTGGCAACCTGATTATTTCTTTTACTCCTATTGAATAAATCTGTGGATTCTTATTTGCATTGAGCTTGAATTGCCGGACCACATGTTCAGCCAGCAGCCCTGCGGAACCTTCGCCAAGGACAGTTACCTTGGCTTCGATTGTTTCGCCCGGTATGTAGTTCGAAAGCGGACGTCTTTCTTTGTCTAAACCCTTGTTCCCCAGCCGGATGCCTTTAACCCTGTTGTTTTCAATAACAACCTCTTTGGCCGCAAAACCGGTGTATATTTCGACACCGAGCTTGGTAGCGATACCGGCCAGCCAGTTGACGAGTTCGCTGATGGATACTGCATAGGCGCTCTTGTTGTGCAATGAAGATGGGATGAGGAAGTCCGGAATTTTAAACGCGCTGCTTTTATCCCTTAATAAATACAGCTCATCTTCTATTATCTGGCTGGCAAGCAGTTGTTTGATGAACTTGTCGTCTTCGTAGCTTTGCCATCCCGGCGATAGTTCATCCAGTACATTGGCTTGAAAAATCGCCCCAGATAGATGATGCTGCCCAATCTTCTCAGCTTTTTCGATGATTACTACAGATTGGTTTAAGCCTTTTTGATTGAGCAATTGCTTTAGCTTGATTGCTCCTGCCAGACAGGCTGGGCCGCCCCCGATAAAAAGCACATCTACTTTTGTCAGTTCATCCATTTCATTGCACCTTATGAGTTCAAGTTCAATATCTCTATGAGTTTGGGGACCTGTTCTTCGAAGCTGCCCACGATGCCAAAATCAGCAGTCTTAAAGATGCTGGCATTGGGATCTCTGTTGATCGCCAGGATGATGTCTGAGTTCTGCATTCCGCTGATGTGTTGAACTGCGCCGGAGATGCCGACAGCAACATATAACTTTGGTTTTACAGTTTGACCTGTCTGCCCTACCTGATGACTCCTGTCAATGAACCCCATTTCTACAGCCACGCGTGAGGCTCCCACCATAGCCTCTTCTCCGAGGAATCTGCTCAGGCCGTCGGCTAAGGCGGGTATGCAGTTCATGAACCCTTCTTTGGTCTTGCACCCCCCGCCGCCAGACACGATAATGGCCGCGTCTTTTAACTCCGAGGCTGCCGGGACTTCTTCAGAAGAGATTATCTTCACTGTGAAATCAGATTCGGCAAGCACAGGTTCATACTTGATTACTTCACCGGCCCTCGTTTCATCAGGTTTCAAAGCCTCCATCACGCCAGGCCTGACTGTGGACATCTGCACCTTTGAGTTCTGGGTGATTATTGAGGCCATGATGTTCCCACCCAAAGCCGGCCGGGTTTGCCTTAAAATTGCAGTATAATCCTGCATGCCTTTCCTGTAATCAATGATATCCAGGGCCGTACAGTCGGCTGTCAGCCCTGAGTTTGCCCTGTAAGCAACTCTTGGAGCTAGTTCTCTGCCAAGCGGCGTCGCACTGAATAGCATTATCTGCGGCTTATACATATCCAGGAGCTCGTAAACGACCTTTGAATATGGAGCAGGCATGAAATCATTAAGCTGATCGCTTGTTACAGTGTAAACCCTGTCTGCTCCGTATGAAATCAGACTGCTGGCCAGCTTCAGGCCATCCTGCCCGACCAGGACTGCTCCGACCTTTGTGTTGAGCTGGGATGCCAGCTCGCGCGCTTTTCCCAGTAATTCAAAAGAGGCCTGGCTGATCTCGCCGCCCTCCTGCTCGGCAAAGACCCAAACCTCGCCAGTATACGTTGGATTCTTGCCTACAGGAAGCTGGTAAGAAGGTTTTACGGCTCCTTGGCTGATCGATTTTGATTTGCTGTGATACGCATCCCTCAATAGTCTCGCCAGTTTGGCTAAATCGGGCTCGAAGATGCATCTCCTGGTTCTCACATCCCTTGGAGAAAATATTTTAAAAACTGTTGTGCGTGAACCAGCAATGCCTATTCGTGAGTCGTCTGCGGCTACGTCCGCAGCACTCCACCGGATCACTCTCTGTAAATGTGCCCATCTAGTCCTTTCAAAGGTGGCATTGGGGTGACGGGTCCAGTTAGCAACTGTTATCATGCAGGGATATGTCACAGGAGAGACGATCTGAGTTCCCTGCCTTGAAATTCGCTTAACATGCAGGTAATTGTTTTTATCGAGGCTAAATGAAGTGGCATATGCAATGTGGGCAATTCCCAGGTCTTCAGCAACCTGGGGGGGCACCTGGGCAGTGTCACCGTCCACCGATTGCATGCCGCTGATAATGATGTAATTGTGGTCATCATTGAATATGTCTTTTTCTATTTTTCTTATGGCAGCAGCCAGAGGATAAGCGGTTGCAGCCGTATCGGCTCCACCCAGCTTTCTATCTGTGAGCAGTACGCCAATATCGGCACCCACCGACAGAGCATACTTTAATACTGCGTCGGCGAAAGGCGGTCCCATTGAAAGACTGACTATCTGCCCAGGCAGCACCCGACGCATGGCCATGGCAAAGACGATAGCTTGTTTATCCAGCTCGTTGCAAACGTTTTCCAGAAGACCCCTTTTAAGAATTCCTTTCTCCCAATCCCATGCACTCTCGGGAATGTTTTTTATATCGGGCACCTGC
>DATMZB010000105.1:0-2513 GCA_035560655.1 Methanotrichaceae archaeon
GTGCTCTTCCTTGTGCATTGCAGCAGAGGCGTGTTTTACATTAATGATGGTAATATGACACTGGATAGGATGATGCATAATTGCCTTATGCTTTTTCAGCCTGGAATATTCAAATTACAGATAGTTCCTAGTAATCAGAGATTATAGAGGTGTCAATGAATTAATATTTATTGGCAATTATATTAAAAAAGGGAGTCTGGGCCGGTATGCCTAAGGTTTGGCGCCCAGTAGTTTAAGCATCATCTCCTTATCAGTGGTTGGGCGGTCGCAGGCAAAGCCAGTACATACATATGCAGTGGCCTTTCCGTCTAATGGAATCATGCCTCTTGCAAAACTGGCTATCTCCAGAATATCAGTCTCCTCAGGCGAGACCAGCATCACTACCTTGTTTGGGATGAACTTCGATCTCAATGCCTTCAGCATCTCTGCCATATCTTGGCCTTCCAGCTCTCCTGCCAGGGCCACCTCATAGGAGGGGCCTATGGCGAAGTCCAAGGCTGCCATCAGCATTGCATGGCCTGAGCGGTGCTTTCTGATAGTCGATGAGAACGCCCTGCCTATCTCTTCGGCCTTCTTTTCCAGCTCAGGGTCTCCTGTCAACCTTGAGAGCCTGAGCAGGTTGAACATGGCTGCAGAGTTCCCAGAGGGCATGGCTCCATCATAGATCTCCTTTTGGCGGATGAGAAGCTTCTCTCCATAATCCGGTGTGAAATAGAGCCCGCCGTTGGCCTTATCCCAGAAATGTTCAATCATTTGCCCATTCAGCCCTCTTGCCGCTCGCAGGTATCTGGCATCGAATGTGGCCTCATATAGATCTATAAGCCCCCAGGTGAGGAACGCATAGTCGTCCAGGTTGGCCTGCCCCGAGGCCCCATTCCTGTACATATGGGCCAGATGGCCATCAGTGCGCATTTTCTCAAGAATGAAATCTGCTGCGGCCCTGGCCCTCTTGGCATACTCAGGCTCGCCCAGGATCTCAGCGGCTTTGGCCATGGCTGCGATCATCAGCCCGTTCCAGTCAGCCAGGATTTTGTCATCCTTATGAGGGTGAACTCTCTTCTTCCTGGCCAGGAATAGCTTTTCCCTGGTGGCATCCAGTCTCTCTCTGAACTGGTCCAGGGATATTCCCATCAGAGCTGCTATATCCTCTGGAGAGGATCTCATCCTCAGTATATTGCTTCTGGTCTTCATGCCCTCTGGAAAGTTGCCCTCCTCTCTGACATCGAAGGCTCTGATCATTAGATCATACTCTTTCTTGTCCAGAAGGCTCCTTAGCTCATCTCTGGTCCAGAGATAGAACTTGCCTTCGACACCCTCGCTATCGGCATCCTCTGCAGAGTAGAAACCTCCCTCAGTCGAGGTCATGTCTCTGATCACATATGTCAGGACCTCCCGTGCTGTCAGTGCATACTCTTCTTTGCCTGTAGCCTGGTAGGCCTCGACATAGGCCATGATCAGGAGTGCCTGGTCATAGAGCATCTTCTCGAAGTGCGGAACGAACCACTCTGAGTCGGTTGAGTATCTGTGAAATCCATGCCCGATGTGATCATAAATTCCCCCAAGCCTCATGGCCTGGAGTGTGGTCTCGATCATGCCAAGGGCGCTCTCTTCTCCGGTGCGCTTCCAGTACCTGAGCAAAAAGAGCAGGTTATGAGGTGTGGGGAACTTGGGTGACAGCCCAAAGCCGCCATTCCTGAAGTCGAAGGTTGAGAGAAGCTCCTCATAGGTCCTTTCTAGATCGGACCTGTTCAGAGGCTCTCCCTTCCCTGCAGATGTGGGCTGGAGCTGTGAGGCTATGCTTTCTGCCGATTTTACGACCTCCTCTCTGCGGTCCTTCCAGATCTCCTGGATACGGGGTATCAGCTCCATCATGCCCACCATCCCAAACCTGCTCTCCTTGGGGATGTAGGTGGCAGCGAAGAAGGGCTTCTTGTCAGGAGTCATGATAATAGTCAGGGGCCAGCCCCCCCTGCCTGTCATTCTCTGGCAGGCGGCCATGTAGATCTGGTCTATATCAGGGCGTTCTTCCCTGTCCACCTTGATTGGCACAAAGGCCTGGTTCATCAGACCTGCCACCTGTGGGTCCTCAAAGGACTCGTGGGCCATTACGTGGCACCAGTGGCATGTGGAGTAGCCTATGGAGAGGAAGATTGGCTTGTCCTCTCTCCTGGCTGACTCAAATGCCTCATCAGACCAGGGATACCAGTCTACTGGGTTGTGGGCGTGCTGGAGTAGATAGGGGCTCTTCTCCTTGGCCAGCCGATTGGAAGGCTCCTTAATTTCAGGCTTATTAATTATCTTTGATTCTGATTCCAAGTTTTCGGCTCTATTATCTGGTAATTTTGACATGATGCTCTATCATATGAGGGCAACTATAACATTTAACCTTACCCATAATTTTAAGCATGAACGGGAAGGAAACCTCCTCAGAGATATCGCTTTAGGCAGCATAAGCTCAAAATTTCGGCGTGGGATGGCTGAATTTAGATCTATTTTCTCGGGATGACATCTAT
>DATMZB010000106.1:0-8345 GCA_035560655.1 Methanotrichaceae archaeon
GAATGACAGCGTCACAGGAGATGAGTGCTCGCGAGGGGGCTGCTTCGCTTGCCAGAGCCAATGACGAGCTCAAATCTGCATGCCTCGACCTTCAGGCCGAGGCGAATATGAGGCGCCGTGCGGAGGCATCCAAGGCGGCGATGCTGGGCGCCGTGCCTGATCAGATCTTCCTCATGAGCAGAGAGGGCATCTTCCTGGACTGCAGTCACAGCGGCAAAGACGGCCTGCCACTGCCGTCAGATGATCTTCTGGGAAAGACGGCCAAGGATGTCCTGCATCCTGATCTTGCAGTCATGGTTGAGGCGTCCATGGACAGGGCAATTGCTGCCGGCGAGGCTCAAGTATTTGATTACGAATCCGGCCTCGGCAAAAGCAAGCGTTTCTGGGAGGGCAGTCTGGTTCCTGCCGAAAATGGACAGTTCGTCTTTCTCTTTCGTGAGACAACCCTGACAAAGCTGGCAGAGGAGGAGCTTTTGAGGGCCAGGGATTTGGCAAAGGCTGCAATCAGAGCCAAGTCAGAGTTCCTGGCCAACATGTCCCACGAGATCCGCACACCCATGAACGCCATCATAGGCATGTCCAGCCTGCTCCTAGATGATGAGCTCACTTTAGAGCAGAAGGAGTGCGCAAAGACCATCAGATCCAGCGGAGACTCGCTTCTGGAGGTGCTTGGCAGCATGCTGGACTTCTCCAAGATGGAGGCCGGAGGCATGGAGCTTGAGTGCCAGCCCTTTGAGATCAGAGAATGCGTTGAGGAGGCGTTGGACCTTGTGTATGCCAGGGCAGCCGAAAAGGGCTTGCATCTGGTCTACACGGCGGATAAACGGATGCCTCCTGCCTTCTTAGGAGATCTTTCCAGGATACGTCAGATCCTGGTGGCCCTTCTGAACAATGCAATCAAGTTCACGGACCATGGAGCAGTGGCGGTCTCTATCTCTTATCCCGTTGCAAGGGGTGAGATCTATTTTGCAGTAAAGGACACTGGTTCTGGCATCCCCGCCAAAAGCATAGGCCAGCTCTTCAAGCCATTTAGCCAGATAGATGCCTCGACAACCCGCAAATATGGCGGCACTGGACTGGGACGGGCAATAAGCAGGCGCCTGGTTGAATTAATGGGTGGCAGGATCTGGGTGGACAGCAGGCCGGGACGGGGATCAATCTTCCATTTCACCATTCCCTCAAAGCCCTGTCCCTGCGAGCCCAGGCCTTATCTGGAGTCAGATCAGCCCCGGATCTCAGGAAAGAGGGTGCTCTTAGCTGAGGATAACGGAATCTCGCGCCGGACGCTTGCAATGCAGCTCCAGTTCTGGTCCATGAAGCCCAGCCTGGCCTCGTCCTGCGAAGAGGTCATGGATTTGATAAGGAGCCAGGAGCCATTCGACCTGGTTGTTTTAGATATGAACATGGCTGGTGCAGGCAGCCTGGCAAAAGAAGTTAGAAAGCACAGAAGTTCCCTTCCCCTGGTGCTGCTGGGCTCCTTTGGAGATTGCAGCAAAGACAAGGTCAGGACGATTCCCCAGCCAATCAGGCCCTCCCAGATGTACGATGCCATCCTAGAGCTGTTCTCCAGCCAGAAGACTGAGATGATGTCCCAGAGAGGCTCGGGCTTAGAGGAGATCTCAAGCATACTTCTGGCCGAGGACAATATGATAAACCAGAAGGTCACGCTCAAGATGCTGGGAAGGCTGGGATACCGGGCTGATGTGGCAGCTGACGGTCTGGAGGTCCTGGAAGCCCTGGAGCGGCAGCCCTA
Source organism: Methanotrichaceae archaeon (assembly GCA_035560655.1). Classification (GTDB taxonomy): domain Archaea; phylum Halobacteriota; class Methanosarcinia; order Methanotrichales; family Methanotrichaceae; genus DATMZB01. Next base: position 1,754 of record DATMZB010000106.1, read on the forward strand.
TGATCTCATCTTAATGGATATTCAGATGCCCAATATGGATGGACTGGAGGCCGCAAGAGCCGTCAGGCTCCGCTGGCCGGACCGAAGAATCAGGATTATAGCCATCACAGCTTGTGCTCTGGTGGGCGATAGAGAGATGTGCCTGAATGCGGGCATGGACGGATACATAAGCAAGCCAGTGAAGATCGAGGACCTTGCAGGCGCGCTTAAAATAGGTCGGAGTATCATATCCAGCTGAGCTCAATGGGCCAATTCTGACCAAAAATTTTTAATAAGTCTTGTGAAATATACCCTTGATCGGGGATAGCTTGGATTCGCTTGACATAATTCTTCTATCGGTCTTTATGGCCTGCATAGCTGTACAGCAGCTCCTGGAGATACTCGATCCAGTTGTGATCAAGGTCATAGGAACCAGGGACAAAAAGCTGGTGCTGGGGCTGGCGTCTCTGGCTGCAGGAGTGATTCTTGTCTATGGGTGCGGCCTGAGGATTCTGGAGCCTCTGGGGCTGGCCAGAAACGATCTTGTGGATGCCTTGGTTACTGCCCTTGTAATCAGCGCCGGCACGGAGGGTTTCAACTCAACCTTCAAGTTCTTCGGCCAGGCCAAGGAGCGCAAGAAGCACTATGCAGCCCAGTCTGGGCGAGATCCCAGGATCAGAGGACTCAAAGGGCGATAGTACCTTATCTGTGAGAGTCGCCTTTCTAATTAGTATTCAGTACCAGGAATATCAAAAGGCTTATACTGAACTGGAGATAGATATCATGGCAAGGTTGTATACTTGATCCTGGGCTTGATCTAGGCTTACCATGGCACCCAAATATTACCTGAACTACTGGCTAGGCCTGTCTTCAGCTCTCTGATGCCTGGCGGGAAATGAGCAAATGCCTGACACAGAGGACTTTGGCGAGACGCAGATAGATGGCCAGATAAAGAGCATGACATCACGGCCTGAGGAGCTCAGGGACTACTTAGATAAGATCATTCCCTTCCTCAAGGGCCCTGTAGTCAAGGACTTCTCTCCCAGGAAGGCCTATGCCGGGGCGACTATAGAGATCAAGGGCAAGAACTTCGCCACAGACAGATATGATAACAAGGTCGAGGTTGGAGGCAAGCCCGCCATAGTCGTTACTGCCAGCAGGGACAGGCTCAAGGTCATCACAGATCTTCAGGCCTCCAGCGGGCCTGTGGTAGTTAAGGTTGGAGGCAAAACCTCTCGAGCTCCATTCGATTTTGTGGTGAAGGTACGCACGGAGCATGCACGGGAGGCAGACGGACCTCCAATCCAGTTCTCGGGGTGCAGCCTGGCTGTTGAGCCCGGACATACGCCTCCACTGGGGGTGATGAAGGTTCTCTTTGTGCTGACAGAGCCTGTTGACTGCACTCCAAAGGATGAAGAGACGGCCAGGAAGAGCATACTCAAGGCCAAGGAGGACATCCACAAGTATTACCATCAGGCGAGCTATGGCCGGCTGGATGTGTCAATAGACGTCACCTCAAAGTGGCACGGCCTGACAGGGACCGTAAATGATTATGCAGATCTGCAAAACGAGGATATCAGGTGCACTGGTCTGGACAGGCTCATGGCAGAATCTGCAGAGGCTGCAGTCGAGGAGGGCTTCGACCTCAACAATTATGCAGCTTTTGCCTGTGTGATCAACCTCAATGGCAGGTTTGTCCGTGCCAGAGGTGGCTGGTCCTGTCAGAATTTTTCATACTACGGAAAAGGCAAGAACATCAATATCACCGTCGACCACCAGATAAGTCTGATAGCAATAAGTGAGTCAGCCAACTGGGGGCGGTTTGCCCATGAGATAGCACATGGCATAGTCTCCAGGCCCAGTCGTCTCTCGGGCCCTGCTCAGGCCATGATACTCTCTGAGGATGTCTACTCCAGCGATCTGGCAGACAGGACCGTTGCTACGGCCCAGGACTTTGATCTCATGGGCAGGCACGACATCCACCCGCTCTTCTCTGGCTACTATATGGACCGCTTGGGTTGGTATCGTCCAGAGAACGTCCTGGAGCTTGACTGGGGCCGGGATGCCTTCTGCGAGGAGTATGAGCTGGTAGCCCACGGCCTGAAAGAGAATGAGAAGAAAGGGCGCTATCATCTTCTGAGGATAATGGTGACTGAGGGTCTCTTTTATTATGTGGAGGTCCGCCAGAGGCCGGGCAGGACCGGCCAGAACTTCGATGAGGGCCTCCCACTTGGAGGTGCACATGTTCCAGGCGGAGTTGTGGTGAGCAGGGTCCTGGCCGGGACAATCAACATGAACCAGCAGACGAGGTTCATCACCCTGCTCCATCCTCCAAGGGCGCTCCTGTCCGGAGAGGAGGCTACTGATCCTGCCAGGTCCATCAAGATAACGGTTTTGGATGATGCGGTTGAGGCAAATCCTCTAGTATGCAAGGTCAGGGCGGAGTGGTCCCGGCCAGATGATGATGATCCCGACGGCACCTTCGACCTCAGAATTGAGCCCGAGGATGAGAGACAGCAGTCTCCTGACATATGGGTAGACCGGATGCCCTATGGGGTATATGACCAGCCCCTGGATGATCAGGGCCGGCCAAAAGGGAATGGAGATAATCCTCGTCCCATGGAGATCAATCACATCTGGGCCAGGGTACACTGCGATGGTACTGCAGATGTCAGTGATGTGAGGGTGACCTTCTATGCAGTGGAGCCTCCTGGAATTGGAGATAACGGAAACTGGGGTCCTCTGGAGACAAAGGTGCTGCCCAGGATATCTGCAGACGGCCACGTCGACGCCTACATCAACTGGGTTCCTGCAGTGGGCAGGCATACCTGTATCAAGGTCTGGGTAGAGCCAAAAGCCGGAGAGATCTCTTCCCAGAATAACCAGGCCCGCGAGAACGTGCTTCAATTCGAGTCCCCGGCATCAAGCCCCCATGAGCCCGTAACCATGCCTGTGGCAGTCAGAAACCCTCTTCTAAAGCGCACCATAGCCCTGATAAATATAGTCCGGGTTCCACAGGGGTACACTGTCCACTTCCCTCATGCCTGGCTGTGGCTGGAGCCTCAACAGGAGAGGAGGCTGGAGGCAATAGTAGTCCCGAATGAGACCTTTGACCTGAATCGGGAGGGAGATCTGCCTGCAGCACACATACAGGTGAACGGGTATCTGCCCCGGGATTACAGTGAGTTCTTTGAGGGACCCCTACCACCTTCGCGAATGATGCCAATGGGAGGGGTTGTCATCAATGTGAACCCCAAGTGGCGGGTAGAGGTACAGCTTCAGAATGATATTGAGCGATCCAGTCAGTCAATGATAGCGTTTTCTGGATCGATAGCCCCGCCCATGGAAGGAGAGATGCTGAGGGTCGAGCTCGTCGATCCTGAAGACCGGCTGAGAATTGCTAATACTACAACCGATGACCAGGGCAGGTTCAGGGCTGCCTTCGACCTCCTAATCGAGCCATCTCTATATCATAATGAGGAGCATAAGCCATGTGTCCTCATGCACGGCATCTATAAAGCCCAAGCCAAGATCATAGACTCAAGAAGGGCAGCTGAGTGCGAATCCGACGCGGTGTGCGTCTCTAAGTAAAATGGCACGATCGAACCCCTGGGATGATATTCAACCGAAAAATTCTTACGCTGTCATGGATATATATATGGCCAAGGGGATGTTCGATTGGATCAGCTCATGCTTTCACTTGTGCCCGTCTTTGCTGCGGGATTGGCTATACAGCAGCTCTTGGAGATTCTAGACCCAATGTTGGTGAAGGTCATAGGCAATGGGGATAAAAAGCTGATTCTAGGCCTGGTCTCTCTGACAGGCGGGCTGATCCTCTCATTTGGCATGGATATGAGAGTGCTGGCTCCTCTTGGAGTGCTGAACTCAGACCTCCTGGATGGTCTGGTCACTGCTCTCATAATCAGTGCCGGGACTGAGACTTTCAACTCTATCCTCAAGTATCTGGGATACTCCAAGGAGAGCGCAAAAAACTATGCAGCAATTACAAAGGCCGAGGTCAAGAGGGATTACATAGCCAATGATCTCCTCTTCCGCATGGATAATCGCAAGTGATGCCGATGAGAAGGTGGCCCGTGAGAATCACGCAAATGTTATTATGTCTTGGGCCTAATATATATCTTCATGGCAGATATCCTCATCAGCTTTGATAGGGCAGACAGCCTCTGGGCTGACTGGGTGGCCTGGGCTCTGGTGGAGGCCGGATACTCCACAGATATGGAGTCCTGGCTCATGCGGCCTGGGTCACGCTTCGCACCCGAGCTGGAGAGGATTGCAGGCGAGGCCAGGAGGATACTGGCCATACTATCTCCTGATTATCTGGACTTCTACTCAAGCGACCCGTCCTATCAGGGAAGGCTCATCACTCTGGGCATAAGAGGCTGTCATCGGCCTGCAAATATAAACCTCTGCGGACTGGAAGAAGAGAAGGCAAGAGATGCGCTCCTGGAAGGAGTTGGTGCTAGCCTCAAGCCTTCCGGATTTGAAGCATTGCAGTACAAGCGGCCTGTGTTTCCGGGCCGACTGCCCAGAGTCTGGAGCGTCCTTCCATCCAGGGATGCCGGGTTCGTGGACAGGGAACGCCTGGAAAGCGAAATTCAGTCTATGGATAGGCGCATAGTATTGGCCGGGCACGAGGGACTTGGAAAGACCCAGGCTGCAGTTGAGTACATACACGACCATGCATCAGAGTACGACCTGGTCTGGTGGATAAGGGCTGAGCACCCTGCAGTGGCAGCTGCAGATTACCAGGGGCTTGCTGCCTGGCTGGAGCTGCCTGGGCAGAGCTCTTCTGAGCAGGGCCAGGTATTGAAGGCCATAGAGAAGAGCCTGGAGCAGAGGCAAAGCTGGCTCCTTGTCTTCGATGGTGCCAGGACTCATGCCGATATTGTAGACTTCCTTCCTCCCGAGTCTGGAAAGGTGATCATTACATCCACCAACCCGAGCTGGGAGGGATATGCCACTACGCTCATGGTGCCTGCGCTGGATAAAGCAGATTCGGCTGAATACCTGCTTAGAAGGGCGCAGGAGCCTGATGACGAGGCTGCCTCATCGCTGGCCCAGGTGCTGGGGAATATACCACTGGCCTTGAAGATTGCTGGAGCCTACCTGGAATCAACTCTCATGAGGATATCTGATTACCAGGAGATATTCAAGTCCAGGTTCTGGTCTCAGGAGCAGCCCGGGCCTGTGGCGCCGTCCATCATATCAGTGGCCGCAGACATCTCTGCTGACAGGGTCTGCCAGGACTCGGCCTCAAGCGCTGATTTATTCAACTTCTGTGCCTATCTTGGGCATGATGATATACCCACCATCTTGCTCAGGATCTTTGCAAAGGATATATCTGATGAGGCCCTGAAGGCCCTGATCCGTGAGCTGGAAAGGTATGCTCTGGCTGAGGCAAAAGGGGATTCTATATCGATCCATCCTTCAGTGCAGGCGGCAGCTCGCACCAGGCAGAGCGATCAGGAGAAGCGGAGATGGGCTGGAAGTGCGGTTCATCTTCTGGCAGGTGTTTTTCCATGCGATATCACAAACCGGCTCTCCTGGTCGGAATGCGACCGTCTTCTTCCACATGCGCTGGCTGCTGCAGAGCATGCCGAAGCATCGAGGGCCGACCTGGAGGCCACATCCGGGCTCTTGAACAACCTGGGGATATACCTGCTTCTCAGGTCAGAGCAGCGCGAGGCCATATCGCTTCTGGAAAGGGCGCTAAATATAGATGAGGATGTCTTTGGGCCTGATCATCCAAATGTGGCCAGAGACCTCAGCAATCTTGGAGCCGTTTACGAGTCTCTGTCCCATCTCAGCACTGCCAGGGCCAACTATGAGCGGGCTTTCAAGATAGACAGGGAAGCTTACGGCCCGATGCACCCCATTGTGGCAGTCAGGCTGAACAACATGGGCAGCGTTCTCAGGGCTCAGGGCGATTTGAGGCGCGCTCTGCACCAGTTTAGGAGGGCTTTGGAGATAGATGAAGCGGCCTACGGCATTGATGACCCGCGGCTGTTACCCAGGCTCTATGCGCTTGGAGGTCTGCTGGAGGAGATGGGGGATAGGGAACTGGCTGAGCTGATGAGAGAGAGGGCACGCCTGGTAGAAGAATCGGCGAGGCATAGGCAGGAACAGACAGCCATTGAATCAAGCGCTGGATGATCTTGTGGCGGGTTGAAAAGGCAAGGTAAAAGATATATCAGTTGCCTCTCATCTTCGAGATTTCGTATTGAAGTTCTACTGAAGTATACAGATCTCCTAAATCCTTAAGGGCTCCGTTCCAATCGAAGGTCGGCACTTTATGCTTCTTCATGGTCCTTTTCTCCGAACTCATCCCAAAACTATAAATCTTAACATTGTGCGTATATAATAGATGGTATTCGAAGAGATTGATGATAATCTATGGGCGATAATTCAGCCGGAACTACCACCAGAGAAGCCTAAAACCGGAAGACCTAGATCAAATCTTAGAAACCTATTTAACGGGATTGTATTTGCGCTTAAAACAGGTTGCGCATGGGCAGATGTTCCTAGAAAATATGGATCTAAATCTACGATTCATAGATTTCATCTAGAGCTATGCAATAAAGGTATCTATAAG
>DATMZB010000107.1:0-10093 GCA_035560655.1 Methanotrichaceae archaeon
GAGATACGGCGGGCAGCTCTAAACTGCCCCGCACCCTCTCTCCTTGGTCCTGACTCTTATTACATCTTCAACCGGGTAAACGAAGATCTTGCCATCTCCAGCCTCGCCAGTGTGAACCTTATCGCAGATGATATCTATCACAATGTCCAAATCCTGATCATCCACCACCAGCTCGACCTTCATCTTTGGGAGGAAGGCTACCCTGTAGTCTCCTGCCCGCCACTGCAGTGCCACGCCTTTCTGGCGTCCCCTGCCCTTGACCTCAGTTGTGGTCATTCCCGAGAACCCTTTCTCATCCAGGGCCTCTCTCAGGACGTTGATCTTCTCAGGCCTGATAATTGCTTCTATCTTCTTCATCTTCTCACCTATGCGTAAGCCCCTTCGCCGTGCTGGCTCAGGTCCAGGCCCACTGCCTCTTCTTCATCCCTCACCCTGAGGCCCATAGTGGCATCGATGATCTTGGCCAGGGCTACTGTGACCACAAATGCGTAGACCCAGGTGGTGACCACTGCCACAAGCTGTATGTACAGCTGTCCGGGGTTGCCGGCCAGGAGGCCGGTCGCTCCAATGGTGGCGAAGATGCCCGTGGCCAGTACGCCCCAGGTGCTGCCTATGCCGTGGCAGGCCAGGACATCCAGCGAGTCGTCCACCTTCTTGCTGCCGCGGACGATGAGTATGGCGTAGTAGCCAAAGAATGCGGCTCCAATGCCCACAGGAATGGAGGCCAAGGGCGTTATGAACCCTGCCGCAGGAGTCACAGCCGCCAGGCCTGCAACAGCTCCCGTCACAATTCCAAGGGCGCTTGGTGCCCTGTGTCTCCAGGATAAGAGCATCCAGGTAACTGCCGCAGCGGCCGCTGAGGTGTTGGTAGTCACGAAGGCGTTGGCGGCTATGCCGTTTGCTGCCAGTGCCGAGCCTGCATTGAACCCGAACCATCCGAACCAGAGCAGTGCAGCTCCAATCACCGTGGTCGGTATGTTATGTGGCTCCATGGGATCTGTTCCAAATCCCTTTCGGGCGCCGATGACCATGGCTATGGCCATTGCCGAGACTCCAGCGCTTATGTGCACTACTATGCCGCCTGCAAAGTCCAGTGCTCCCATCTGTGCCAGCCAGCCTCCGCCCCAGACCCAGTGGGCTATGGGGTCATAGACCAGTGTAGCCCAGGCCAGAGAGAAGACCAGGAAAGAGCTGAACTTTATCCTCTCCACATAGCTTCCGGTTATGAGAGAGACTGTGATCACAGCGAACATGGACTGGAAGATCATGAAGGTCAGTGACGGTATGGTCAGTCCTTCCCTGACCTCCATGCCCACGCCCGCCAGGCCCAGGTGCTGCAGGCCACCTATTATTCCCATGACATCTTTGCCGAATGCCAGAGTATATCCTATCAGCACCCACTGAAGGCTTATAATGCCCATTATGGCGATGCTTAGTATCATGGTAGATATGGCGTTCTTCTTTCTAACCATTCCACCGTAGAACAATCCCACTCCGGGGATCATGAGCAGGACAAGAGCTGCGCTGATGAGAACCCATGCATTGTCAGCACCGTTAATCTCAGTCCCCTCGGCAGCGGCTGTACCTACGAGCACAGCTAATGCCACCAAAAACCAGATTCCGCGCACGTTACCACCAATCATCTACCAAGGGACCTGTATTATAAGCGTATTTAGGAAAATGTATGTGAGTGTATGTCAATATCATACAGTTTATGATTAAATCATAACCCTCAAGACTGTGGACTTCGGCCTCTTATCTCAACATTTCACACTTTTTAATCCGGATTAAGGGGTCATAAGTACTTTTCTCAAATAATTCAATAGGGGAACTGCAAACTCTGTTAGTCAGGGTGTTCTTCTGGACCAGGTCCAGGTTCAGGCAAGAGCAATCCTGAGATGAATATGGGTTCAGTCAAGACCTTTACAGGAAGAGGCAGCCGTCTCCAGGCCGGGCCTTCAAGCGTGATCCCGGGATGCAGCTCTCCGGGACAGGATGGAAGCACGACTTCTGGGGCCTGTGCCTACTCAGAGGCCGTGGCAGTTCTAAGTCCCATAGCCGGTGCCTTGCACATAGTCCACGGACCCAGAGGCTGCGCAAGCTACACCAGGAGCCTTACTGAGTTTTCATCAGGCGGGTATGACACATACAAGGCAGAGTGCAAAGACTGCTTTTGCACAGACATTGGGGAGCTGGATGTTATATTCGGAGGTGAGAAGAAGCTCACCTCAGCCATAAGGGAGCTTGTGGCTGCCCATAAGCCTGCAGCAGTCTTCATCTATCCCACCTGCCTGGTTGAGGTCATAGGCGATGACCTGGAGGCGGTCTGCAGATCTGCAGCCAGGGAGCTTAAGGTTCCTGTACTGCCTGTTGTTTCGCCCGGCCGCGGAGGTGCAGAATCGGCTTGTCAAGCCCTTTTGAAGCTCATGGGCACCAGGCGCCATAGGGCCAAAAGCCCCTATGCTGTGAATATCCTTGGAGACGACAACACCCCTGGAGATCTCTGGCCCATAAGGTCATGCCTAGAGGCTCTGGGCATAGAGGTGATATCCACACTGACTGGCGATTCCAGCGTCGAGGAGATCCGGAGGTCTCACCTTGCAGGGCTCAACCTGGTCCAGCGCAGTGAGACCATGACCTCCCTGGCCAGTAAGATGGAAGATACTTATGGCATCCCCAGCCGGAGGGTGGACTTCCTGGGAATTGAGATGATCTCCTCAGCCATCATCGCCGCAGCTGAGTTTTTCGATGATTCCTGCCTGATCTGTGAGGCTGAGAAGCTGATCTCTCAGGAGTCCAGGAGGATACGCCGCCAGCTGGAGCGCTACAGATCCCGGCTGAAAGGAACGCGTGCTGCAATCAGCACAAAAGGGGCTTCCAAGGCATTCTCTTTGATCAAGGCATCTCAGGATCTGGGCATGGAGATGGTGGTTGTGGGCTGTCACTCGGGGGACTGGGTCGAGCGCCAGATGGTTTCCAATGCCACAGGCTGTGAGATGGTGGCCCTCGGAGAGATGGCTACCACTGATCTGGCAGCCTTGCTGGCTGGAAAGGCTGTGAATATACTCATAGGCGGCCGCGAGGAGCAGTTCATGGCCCACAAGCTTGGCATCCCCTTCTGCAATGTGGGCCGGGGACGCACTGCCACATTTGAGGGATTCGATGGCATGGTCAACTTTGCCAGGGCAGTGGATGCCACTGCTAACAGCCCCGTCTGGAAGCTCGCACTGAGTCGGCCAAGAGCTAATCCAATTGCCTCATCACCGACAGCCAATACAGACTGCATATGATCTCTTATGGCATATGATGTTTGATGATCTTTTCACAGGAAATATGCAGAAATATGAAAATATTTTAAATAGATTCTTATACGTATGCTGGGTGGTGTCATAGAGTTAGCTACAGAGGGACGTTATGAAAATCACCAAGTATGCAGTTGCAGCAGCATCTATCTTATTGTTAATGCTGCTGACGACGACCATGGCAATGGCCGGCGATCCCAATGGTTCGGGAACCTATACAGACGATGTTGCAGGGCTGAAGCTGGCCACCAACTTCGCCTGGACGCTGGTGGGAGCCTTCCTGGTCTTCTTTATGCAGGCAGGGTTCGCTTTCCTGGGCGCTGGAGCTCTCAGGGTGAAAAATACTGTCAACTACTTCGCCAAGAGCTACATGGACTTCTCCATAGGCGCACTGACCTACTGGGCAGTGGGATTTGCCCTGATGTTCGGCGGCTCAAAGCTCTATGCAGGCCTGGAGGACGGCAACAGCTTGATTGGCTGGAGTGGCTGGTTCCTCTCAGGCAATGCATATGATGTCTCGACCATGATGTTCTGGATGTTCCAGGTGGTCTTTGCGGCAACAGCCGCAACCATAGTTGCAGGTGCATGTGCTGAGAGGATGAAGCTTCAGGCCTATCTCATATACAGCGGTATAGTCACTGCAGTCATCTACGCCATATACGGCCACTGGGTATGGGGCGGCGGCTGGTTAGCAACGCTTCCATTTGGCGTAGGCGTCAGAGATTTCGCTGGATCTGGAGTGGTTCATGCCATAGGCGGCTTCGTATCTCTAGCAGGCATATACCTGCTTGGCCCAAGGATAGGGAAGTTCAACAAAGACGGCACACCCAATGCCATACCGGGACATGATGTTCCAATGATCGTCATGGGAACATTCTTCCTGTTCTTCGGCTGGTTCGGGTTTAACCCCGGCAGCACTCTTGCAGCCACCGATCTCAGGATCTCTGTCATAGCCGTCAATACCTTCCTGGCTGGATCTGCAGGAGCAGTTCTGGTCTGCTACTACACATTCTTCAAGACAGGAAAGGTGGATATCGCACTCACCTGCAATGGCGCTCTGGCAGGGCTTGTAGGCATCACAGCTGCCTGTGCTTATGTGCCGACCTGGGCTGCAGTTGTAATTGGACTGATCTCCGGGCTCATAGTGATGTACGGCATAAGGTTCAATGAGTGGGTATTGAAGGTGGACGATCCAGTGGGCGCAGTGGCCGTACATGGCTACAACGGCATCTGGGGGCTGCTGGCTGTAGGAATATTCGCAGATGGAACCTATGGTGGTGTCAGCGGTCTGATAGTAGGCAACACAAGCCAGATCATAGCCCAGGCCATAGACATGGTAGTCGTGGTAGCTTGGGCCTTTGGCACGGGCTATATCCTGTTCGCTCTTATCAAGGCCGTGGTAGGACTCAGGGTATCCCCAGAAGAAGAGGTGGACGGGCTAGACATTGGAGAGCATGGCTACTCAGCTTATCCTGAGTTCATAGTGCCAGGACCTGGTGAAGGTCTCAGAGCAGGACAGGTCGCAAGCGTTCCAGATAGCACGCCTGAGGGAGTTAAAACATGAAGATGATACAGGCCATAATAAGGCCCGGCAAGATTGAGGATGTAAAGAAAGCTCTGGACGACGCCGGCTACACCAGCCTCACATCCATTGAGGTCAAGGGCAGAGGCAGGCAGAAGGGCATAACGCAGATGTGGCGCGGCGAGGAGTACAAGGTGGACATGCTCCCCAAGGTCAAGGTGGAAGTGGTGGTCCAGGATGATAAGGCCGACGAGGTGATTGAGCTCGTGAGGAAGAGCGCACACACAGGCAACATTGGGGATGGGAAAATATTCGTCCTGCCTGTGGAGAGGACAGTGAGGATAAGAACCGGCGAGGTCGATGGCAAGGCACTGTAGATACAGTCTGCAGTGCTCCCTCTCGACCACCTCTTTTTTAGGCCCATTTCACTGATCCTTGCGCACGATCCAGATTATAATCAGTGCTCCTGCCAGGAATATGATCAGTATCAAAGACCCACCTATGACTATCTTATAGCTGAGTCCATAGACTGGCCAGGGACGTGCCGGATTGGCATCAGATCTGTTGAGTGCGATCTGACTCTCGTGGATTATAAGGGGCATAACTTTTCCATCGGCTTGAGACAGGTTCTGGGGCAGCCCCATGATCTGGAGCAGGGTTGGAGCTATGTCTGCCTGGGACCATACTCCGCCGAGGCTCAAATCGTCCAGGCCAGGTCCCATGAAGACCGCCGGTATCCTGTGGCTCTCCAGCCGCTGCGCATATTTGCCTGAGGCATGGCCTCCTCTGGAGCTCCCCTGGGAGACAAAGGACATGCCGTGGTCTGCAGTGACCACCAGCAGGACGCCTTTCCTTGCACAGGTCTCCTCCAGGCGGCCAATGGGAGCATCCAGCGCTGATATGACATCCAGGTACCCTTCAGGTCCAAGATCCTGGCCGGCGCTGTCAACTGCGCCCACATTGACGATCATAATGAACTTTCTGCCGTCAATGTGCTCAACCAGGTCTGTTACCGCCTCCAGTGCCCAGAGGTTATATCCCTGGTAGCTGGCAACGCCCTCGCCGGTGGTGTACGAATCAAACCGCCCATACCAGGCCTCAAGCCTCTGGCGCATGTCCTCAGGCAGGTCGGCACGGCCGCCGGGAGTGGGCTCTGCGCCCTTTATGGCGTTGTCGGCCATGTGCAGGAAGCCGCTTTGCCTCTGGAGCATCTGCATTGAGTCGCCCCTCTCAAGAACTGCCAGGCAGAGATATCCGTTCTCGCGGGCTATCTCGAAGATGGTCGTTCCAAGTGCCTGGGGATCGACGCCTGAGCAGCCCGTGACCAGGACCCCGTGGCCGTGCTCCGTCTCAGGCACAGGGGCTCTAATATCCATTATCCTGGCTCCGCTTGTGGTGAGGTTGAAGAGGATGGCCTTGCCCAGAGGCGAGCCGTTTATGCAATATGGCGCATACTCGGGGTAGACATAAGAGGCGCCAAGGCCGTCTACTACAAGCATGACTGCTCCCGTGGGCCGGTCATGGTATCCCGTCTGCGATACCTGGGCAAGGCATGCTGAGGAGAAGGCTGTGTAGAAGGCTATACAGAGAATAATGGCCAGGATCTTCAAAACTGAATCTTACTCCCCTTTGTTTGTCAGCACCTGGTTAATCCCTTGCTCTGGGAGAATAAAAATTTACTGCACAAGTTCGACTATATTGACCGTTAACTGAGAAGAATCGCTATTGCTTTCTGGGGCAGGCATTAACTACTGGGTGTCTCAGGCCGACGGGCCCCCCCTGACCCCGCGTTCGCGGGGAACACTAATGCATCCAGGCCAGATCTAGGGCAAAGGTATGATGGCATCATATCCGCATCTATTCAACCTCTTGACTTGGTACCTGGCCTGTGTATCCCCTCAAACAGATCCCGGCCAGCGCTTGCCTAGAATCGCAGATATTCCCCACAGCAGCGTTTGGACCAAGGCCACGGCCTTGAGTGACAGCCCAGTTAGTTACCTTGTATCTTCCCCCCAAAAAGCGATTCATTGTGTGCGTTAAGGAACCGCAAATAAATCATATGAACTGGCATTTACAGAAATAGCGTTTGCAGTACAGCAACCGGATGCCAGGCCAGCCTAAAAAAAGTAACCAGGATCAGAAATCTGTCATGACCCTGTACTGATCTATCTCGGTCTGCTTAAGGCCTGATAAGAACTGCTCAGCAGTATCCATGATATCCTTGGACCTGGTGATGGCCCTTCCAACCACCAGTATGTCAGCTCCCGCAGCCAGCGCCTGTGGCATGGTCTCCACCCGGATTCCGCCTGCCACTGCCACACGCAGCTTCCTCTCCTCCGTGCCCAGAGCCTTGATCTCGGCTATGTTCTGCCAGGCATGCTCTGCGTGCTCCATATCTATAGCCCTGTGAAGCTCCACCACATCAGGCTGCACCGACAGAGACTTCAGCACCGCCAGAGGGTCGCAGACGTTGAGCATATCTATCACTGCATATATGCCCGTCTTCCTGGCCTCGTTTATGGCAAGCTCTATTGTCTTTATGGGCGCCAGGCCGGATATGACCACTGCATCAGCAGCAGCGTCCGCGCCCAGCCTGACCTCCAGGTTGCCTGTGTCCAGGGTTTTTAGATCCAAGATGATGAACGCACCAGGCCTGATAGCCCTGATCTCTTTGACCACCTGCATGCCGAGCATCTTGACCAGTGGAGTTCCAACCTCAATCAGGATGTGGTCGCTATTAGGCAGGGATGCAAGAACTCTTCTGACCTCGCCTAAGTCCACCAGGTCGAGCGCCACCTGAAGATATGGCGGGTTCCACAGCCTTGTGACCCTGAATCCCATCATGGGGTGGGTTGACCTGTCCTTCTCGTACAGGACCTTGTCTATTGAGGGGAATCCATCCATGGCCCTCTTTATGGCCAGCTTGGTGGCTCCGTAGTTGTACCTGTATATTGCATCGTAATCCTTGGCCTCAGGGTGGATGAATACCGAGACTATCAGAACCATGTCCTCTGCCTGGTCCTTGGGTATGACTCCCTCTTCCACAGAGTCGGCCACGGCTTTCGCAACTGCCGTCTGTGCCGGGCCAAAGATCTGGCCGGCCTGCTCAAGGTTCTTGACTGTGACCTTGGGAACTATGAGCGTGGCCGGCTTTGCAGGCAGATTGGGCCTGATCACTGATAGCAGCGGGGTGTGTCCGACAGACAGCTGGGTGAGCCCGTTTGCAAAGGCAGCACCTACCGGTCCGTTCTTATCCCCGATTAGCAGATCTATATGAGCTAGTTCGGGCTCCTTTCCAATCAGAGCCTCTCCTACTAAAAACAAAACTTCACACCTCTATATCGAAACAACCATCTTCCTGTTAATAATCCTTTTTAGCCTGCCATGCAAATCATGGCATATGCCAGATGACCTTTCAGTATTATGCTGCCATGCAGCGCATGGCATACGTCAAATAACCTTCCAGTAGATTAGTGGCGCCAGGGCCAGCAGTGAGATCCCGGTGATCAGCCTGATCTGGGCCCTGTAATCCTTTCTGAACCTGTCCACCTGTTCAGGGCTGAGGCCCACGGCAATGAGCCCGCCCAGGATTATGATTGGAAGGATCACGCCCAGGTTGTAGAGCACCAGGTATACTGTTCCCTGTTCCCTGTATCCTTCTCTGGCAATGAGGTCAAGTATCGCGAGGTAGACTGCACCAACGCATGGAGCCTTGACGAGGGAGAAGAGCGCGCCTATGAGGAAATAGGCGGTCAGGCTCTTCTGGGAGGCTCCGGCTGCCACATACTTGAGCGCCCAGTCGGTTCGGAAGAGGGAGTCCTTGCCCATGTGGAGCCTCCTTGCGTCCTCTACCTGGGAGAGGCCGAGCAGGACTAAAAACCCTGTCAGGGCGTACCTGAACAGGTCCTCAGTGGATCTGGACTGCACGAACTGCTGCATGCCGAGGCCAAATATCAGGTAGACAGTAAAGATACCGAGAGAGAAGAAGGTGATCATGGTCAGCATGTCCCTCCTCCTGCCTGAGCTGGACATGACGATAGACGCCAGAAATACCAGTATCCCCAGGAGGCAGGGGTTGAACCCTGCAAGGAGGCCGGCAGTGAAGACTGTGAGCATGGCTGGAAGGGTCAGGTGCTGGAGCGGCGGAAGTGTCTCCTCAGTCCCATTCCCCTCGGCCGTAGCCATACTGCTGTTGCCCATGCTCTGGTTGACCAGGGCATCCCTGATCATCCCCTCCAGTTTGCCGGTATCGCCGTTGTAGTCCTTGTACCCTATGACGCTCTTGCCTACAATGACTGAGGGCACGTCTTTTGCATTGTGCTCTTTGATTACCCTGTGGCCCTCGTCCGAGTAGTATACATACTGCACCAGCTCGAAGCTCTTGTTTTCCCCTATGATGCCGTTTATTGTCTTCTCTGCAGCCTCACATTTATGGCAGCCCGGCGACTCTATGAGTATGATCTGGGTGCTGGCGCAGGCTGTGGTCAGCAGCATCAACAGGGACAGTATGGCCAGGGCAGAGCATCGGCGATGCATCAGTACCTACCTATCAGAGGAGATATAAAAAGAGAACCAGATGAGGACCAGGAATGGCCCTTTTAATCCGGCGTATTGTAAGAGAGCTCTGCCTTATTGGCCCCAGAGTCCTTTGACGATGAGAAACCAATAGATGCGTTGTCATCTGCGACCAGGACTACCGACATCCCGCACCCTTCTGTGCAGGTCTCCGCAGCCTTCTTGACTATATCTGTAGCATCCAGGGTATAGTCGCCTTCCTTGCTCACAGCAATGGTGGCATTGGTGTTTCTATCGTACTCTGGCCTGTCGATCCAGGTCAGTGACTCAAGCGTTTCCCCGTGCAGGTAGTAGGCTGTCACCTTCCCCGGCTTCTCAACCTTTGCCACATGGATCTTCAGAGTAGCGGACGCGACATCATTTGGAGAGAATACGTCTGCGCCAATAAAAGGGCTGACGAACCCCAGGTATGTCTCATTGATAGGCGTCCCGTTCGATGATGTGGCCCACAGGATTTTCTCATCACTGAACGACTTATTGGCGTTTGCTGAGTCTATGTAGGTATCTACATCCAGCGCAGGAGTGAAATGTCCGGCTGCAGATGCGGCACCAAGCAGCACCGTCAGCCCTATGATCATATGCAAAATCTTCAGGTACAATGCCTCCTAAACATCTGATTATTCGGATACCTGAAAAGGCTTACGTTCATATGTCCTCCAGGTAACCGGGCTCACGTCTGTACCATCTCTATATT
>DATMZB010000108.1:0-4673 GCA_035560655.1 Methanotrichaceae archaeon
CCCATCAGGCCATCTGTCGAAAGTAAAACATAAAGTTTAAATATTACTGTGCGCTAGTAAGTACGTCAATTGTCGATAAAAGATCAAGAAGTCACATAGGAGGACTTAATGGCTGTTGATGTCAAGAAATCCAAACCACTAATGTCAGGGTTCATGAAGTCCACCCAGGTGCTGGAGATGGACGGATGCACCCGTTGTCAGGAATGCATGAAATGGTGCCCGACCTACTCGGTCCGGCCTGAGAGCCGGGGAGTAGCACCTATGCACAAGGCTGCCAAATGGAGAGAGCTTCTTGGCAGCCAGAAGGGCCTGCGGGCTAAGGTCTTAGGCGAAGAGCCGCTATCAGAGGATGAGATCTCCAAATTCTCTGAGGATCTGTACTACTGCACAACCTGCGGAGTATGCAGCACTGTCTGCGAGGCGGGCATAAACACAGTGGACCTGTGGGAGGCTGTCAGGCCAAACCTGGTGGCCAGAGGAAGCGGCCCGTATGGCAAGCAGTCGGCATTCCCAAAGCTGCTTGGCGAGTACAGGAACCCCTACATGGCCAAGCAGGAGGAACGCCTCTGCTGGGTGCCCTCAGACATAAAGATCCCCGAGTCCGCAGATATAGCCTACTGGGCAGGGTGCACTGCAGCCTACAGGCAGCAGGCTCTGGGCGTGTCCTCAGTGAGGATACTCGACAAGCTCGGTGCGGACTTCTGCATGCTGGGCAAGGACGAGTGGTGCTGCGCATCGGCCCTCGTCAGGACTGGACAGAGGGACCTGATGAAAGAGCACGCCATCCACAATATTGAGGCACTCAAAGAGAGGGGCGTGAAAAACGTCCTCTTCGCCTGTGCAGGATGTCTCAGGGCCGCCACAATAGACTGGCCGCGCTGGTACGAGGGCTACATACCCTTCAAGACCATGCCGCTCTCGGTTTATCTCAGAGAGAAGATAAGGAAGAACGAGGTCGAGTGGAAGCGGCCCATCAACTACAATGTAACCTTCCACGACCCATGCCATGCAGGCAGGCACCTGATGCATGTCAGCGGCAAGGACTGGGCCTTTGAGGCTCCCAGAGATGTATTGCAGTCCATCCCGGGAATAAACTTCAAAGAGATGGCCAGGAACAGGCAGCTCCAGAGGTGCTGCGGCGCTGGCGGCGGAGTCAAGGCCGGAATCCCCGACCTGGCACTGGACTGCGGCAAGGCCAGGATAGTGGATGCCGAGTCGACATCCGCTCAGATTGTGGCGTCAACCTGTCCGTTCTGCAGGCTGAACCTGATGGACGCCAGGACCGCGGCAGAGTCCCCACTGAAGGTGGTGGATGTGGTAGAGCTGATGGCCCAGTCTATGGGCCTGGATACAACCATACCCGAGAACCCCTACACCAAGTTCCAGAAGCAGGACGTCATCGTCTGCGATCCGGTCTGCAAGCCTGCAACACTCAAGCAGCAGGGAAATGATCTTGTGGTGGAGACTAAGTAGGGAGTCTTCCTCCCAAGATCTATTTTATTTTCTGAAGTTCTGATGGGGCAGCCAAAACCATCACGTTTATTAGATAAGATCTGTGGCGAATTGCCTAAATTAAGCTCTAATTATTTATATCTCTTCGCCAGCATCTGCGATAGTAGTACCTGCCGGTGAAGTCAGCGCTTGCATTGGCTGCTACTATGCCGGCTCTCTTAATATACTAGGCCGATGCGGCGAGTAGACAGCAATAACCATGAGGGAATATTTAAGTATTAGTTATCTGGTAAGTTGTCCACAGATGACGGTCGTATCGCATCGATGCGGAGATAAATATATCGAGGAGGAAATGAGATGGCTTTCTATACTTTGGGCCTCACCTTTAATCTTGTGATTATCCTTACGGTTATTGTTCTAGCTGTATGGGTATATGGTCTCTATTTCAATGCCAAGAAATGGGGCATCGGATCTACAGGCTACCACGACCAGCTGCGCAACAGCTTCTGGCTCTTCGTGGCCACCTGGATACACGAGGCTTTCCATGACGGCGTAGCGGTATTTCTGAGAACTGTAGTGCTGGATGTCCTGCTCCTGAGGAGGACGCTTGCTAGAAGCCCGGTCAGATGGGCCATGCACATGACGATGTTCTATGGATTCCTGACCCTGGCAGCCCTTTCAGGCCTCGGCCTCATGATAGATATTGTGGAGCACTTCAACATCCTCGGCCTGGCTGAGAATGCAGAGATCGCAAAGGAGGCGCTGGGCCTGCCATTCGATATCTTTGGCTACCTGCTGCTCATTGGCGCCACCATTGCCATTGGAAGGAGGCTCTTGCTCAAGTTCGTCAGGGATAACACAACTGCTTATGATGCATTCCTGATCGGCGGCGTATTCCTCATAACCATCACTGGATTTTACGCTGAGTGGATGCGCGGAAACTCGTTCCTTCTGGGAAATGCATTCTCATACCCAGTGTACGCGCCCCACTTCGCCCTGATCCACACCCTGCTGGCAATAGGCCTCTTCGCCTTCGCCCTGCCGTGGTCCAAGTACATACACGTAATAGCGACACCTCTGACACTGATCGCCAACAGAGGAGGAGAATAAAAATGGCTGATAACACTTCAAAACCACTCATGACCGGGTTTATGATGTCCACTCAGCTCCTGGAGGTAGACGGATGCAACAGATGCCAGGAGTGTATGAAGTGGTGCCCCACATTCGCAGTGAGGCAGGACCGGCCTGAGATCACCCCAATGTACAAGAACGCAAAGTGGAGAGAGCTCATGTCACGCCAGCACGGTCTTAGGGCCAAGATATTTGGCCAGAAGCCCCTGGATGACGATGAGATGACCAAGTTCACTGAGGACACCTACATGTGCACCACCTGCGGAGTCTGCGGAACTGTCTGCGAGGCAGGCATAAAGACCGTGGACCTGTGGGAGGCAATGAGGCCAAACCTGGTAAAGCGCGGCAATGGGCCATACGGCAAACAATCATTCTTCCCCAAGCTTCTCCATGGCGACAGGAATCCATACATGGCCAAGCAGGAAGAGAGGCTCTGCTGGGTGCCAAAGGATGCCAAGGTCAACGAATCAGGCGACATCATGTACTTCGCAGGCTGTACTGCCGCATACAGGCAGCAGGCACTGGGTGTGGCATCTGTCAGGATACTGAACAAGATTGGAACTGAGTTTGGAATGCTCGGCAAAGACGAGTGGTGCTGCGCCTCGGCCCTGATCAGGACCGGTCAGAGAGAGGTCATGATTGAGCACGCCGTTCACAACATAGACGCACTCAAGGATGCCGGAGCAAAGTCCGTTCTCTTCGCCTGTGCAGGATGCCTGAGGGCAGCCTCCATAGACTGGCCGCTCTGGTACGAGGGCTATATACCCTACAAGACCATGCCGCTCTCCGTCTTCCTCAGGGAGAAGATAAGAAACGGCGAGATGGAGTACAAGATACCCCTCAACTACAATGTGACCTACCACGACCCATGCCACAACGGCAGGCATCTGATGCACCTCAAGGGCAAGGATGCCGCGTTCGAGGCACCAAGGGACGTCATCCAGTCCATTCCTGGAGTGAAGTTCAGGGATATGGTAAGGAACAGGGCACTCCAGAGATGCTGCGGAGCAGGCGGCGGAGTCAAGGCAGGAATTCCAGACCTGGCCATGGATTGCGCTAAGGCCAGGGTGAACGATGCAACAGAGGTTCAGGCCGATGTAATAGCATCAACCTGCCCGTTCTGCAGGCTGAACCTGAGTGATGGCAGAAAAGCAGCCGAGTCACCAATCAAGATAGTCGATGTTGTGGAGATGCTGGCTGCATCCATGGGACTGGACACCAATATACCAGAGAACCCGTACACCAAGTTCCAGAGCCAGGATGTCCTGGTCTGCACCCCAACAGAGTGCAAGCTGGAGACTGTGGAGCCCAAGGATAAGGGCAAGGATATTGTGGGCGAGGCCCATTAAGGGAGTCCGGAGATCCGGATATTCCCTTTTAAACTATTTTTAGTCATAACTCTGAAGTGTCTCTGATTCTTGCACCAACATCAAAAACTATTTCTAGCAGATGGATAATAGCTAAGAGAGCTGTGGGTAATTATATGCCTAAGTTTGCAAAGGCTGTGATTTTGATCTCGATGCTGCTGATCACATATGTTCCTAGTGCTTTTGCTACAGATGATCTGAGTTCGAGCCAGGCCAGGGCTATAGCCAATAGCCCGCTCGACATCATAAATGCTGAGAAACCTATTCAGCCAGCTGAAGAAGATGGTGCAGCCAAACTGGTAGTGCAAGCTGCCAGGTCAAGGCCCGGCCTCAAAATCTCCAATCAAAACGTTGAAGACGCTCATGGAACTGCAATTATCAAGGAAGCCTTCAGCATTGGCCCTGGCTGGCTGGTGATCTACAATGACGGGATCGCCTTCACTGACCGTTCCACACATGCACAAGGCCTGATAACGGGCCGTGCCCGCCTGCACGATGGCTTGAACGAAAATGTCAGAGTCAAGCTGAATATGGCCTTTGTCACACCCAAGCTTTACGCAGTCGTGCATAAGGATGCTGGAAAGGTGGGAACTTTTGAGTATCCAGGCCCGGATTATCCAGATCCGCTCAGCTCTAGTGGAGGAGTGACCCGCCAATTCTACTCTACCTGGCCTTACCCTAAGGACGAATTTCCCAAGCCGGTCAGAACAACAAGTCCAGATC
>DATMZB010000109.1:0-7690 GCA_035560655.1 Methanotrichaceae archaeon
AAATATAACTTCGTAATGATCATTATACCATTAATCGAAATTGAAGGGGTGTATAGCAATGAATATGAGAACTGGGGGTATCTACAATGGATAGGGGGTTTAGAGGCTTATGTCTTGGCATGGCGCTCTTGATAGCCGTCATCTCCTGTGGCTCGGCCTCCATCCAGGACCAGATAGACCTCTCAAATGCAAGTCCCATCTACATCTCGCCGGGTGTCTACAGTGAGAATGTGATTATTCACCGGCCAGTGACTCTGGTGGGCATAGGCAATCCCACGGTCACTGCCTTGGATCCCGGTGAGAGCACAATGTCCGTGACAAGCCCAGATGTAGTTGTGACCGGGTTTACTGTTTTAGGCGCGAAGTCTGCCAGCGGTTTTGATGTCTCCAACGCCAGTCCCAAGATCTTTTACAATAATATCTATGGAAACGGCATAGGCCTCTCTGCGGATAATGCCAGCCCTATGGGTGATAATGCAAGCCCAGTCGATGCCAGATACTGCTTCTGGGGCAATGGCGGAGACGGTCCTCAAAAGGGCGCTCCTGGTGTTGGCGGAAATAATCCGGTCATAGGCGATGTGATCTATACTCCGTGGGTCACAGCTCCGGTGGCCAACGGCCTGGTGGTCTTCTCTGGATCATGGCCAGTTCGCCTGGACAATCCAGGCGCGGGTGTCAGGCTTGAGGTCTTCGACGGCGTCAATAACAATGCCATTGGCGGCTCGGCTCTTTACCTCTCGGCACCCTACAACTCCAATCTGCTTCCGGCTATAGCTGTGAAGTATGTGGATGCCTTTGTGAGTGGAAACATAGGCGGCAAGGCCATAATCACCATGACCTACTCGGACATAGATCTGGTCTATGTCACAGAGGACTCTCTCAAGCTCTACCTGTGGGATGGCACCAGATGGATAGAGGCTACCAACATATGCAGGGATACCACTGCCAACACGATCTCAGGCGAGTTCCCGGCATCGCTCCTGGGCAGGTCTCCCATAGCCCTGGCAGGCCAGAGCTACAGCGTGACCATACTTCCTGCCCAAAATCCTGCAGTGCCCATAACCACCAAGCCCGTCTTCTCGACCTTCAGGATCGAGTCAGTGACAGATCTGGTCAATATCTACTACCAGGTCGACGGCTATTCATCAGCCGGCTGGAAGCTCATCCAGTCCAATGTCAATGCCAAGACATGGAACTGGCCGGGCTGGTCATTGCCCGATGAGGACTGGGATTCTCTGCCTCAGGGAACTCACACCATCTACTTCAGGTTCACAAGAGCAGGCGGGGCAAATCCTGTGGGCGATCTCGGTGAGATAAGCTGGCAGTTCTTCAAGTCCACCAAGGTCTCATATGTCAAGGTCATTCAGCCCAATGGAGGCGAGACTCTGACCAGACAGCCCTATACTATAATGTGGACTCTGCCTTACACAGATGGGGTGGACACCATAACACTGAGGTACTCCAGAGACAGTGGTCTGACCTATCCTTACCTCATCGCCAGGATTCAGGGTGCGGCCACCAGGTGGATTTGGAGGTCGCCAAACGTAGGCACCACCAGGGCCAGGATACTGGTCACTGTGAGGTATGCTGACGGCAGCGAGTACTCAGGAACAAGCGAGGGCGACTTCACCATAGCCAAAGGGTACTCATTCATGTCCTGGGCGCCCGAGTTTGGGTATACATCCTTCCGAGCCTGGGCCAAGCCGCCGTTCTCCTTCCACATAGGATGAAGGCCCAACCTCTGTTGGGCTATTTTTTTTTAGGTTGGCTGTATACCATCAATTGGCATCCTCAAAGGCAGCGTTCATGGGAATTATGCATTGCATCTCCATCTTCATCAATGCTACACCTCTATTTTGCGCTCTAACTTATGATTGCGATGACGCTAATGAGGCATCTGGCTAGGAATGCACTATCTCCAAGTTGTGAAGAATTCAGCTGCCGTCGCTCTTATGATTGCTGCAAAAAAAATCTTGTGAGGGGCATGTGGAGCTGCCTCTCACGGGGAGGAGGATGATTTATGTCTATGCCTGGATTTGACTCCAAGTCTAGTTTACTATAAACAAGTCTGGTTTACTTAAAGCTTTTGGTGATGAGCGTTATAGGAGCTAAAATAGAGAAGAGCAAGAACTTCTGGCATCTCAGAAGCTCCTGTAATCTGGAATCAATTCCAAATTTTGCTGGCTATAGTGGATTCTTAAGCGGCCGCTGCGGGTGGTGCTGCTGCTGCAGGTGCTGCGGCTGCTTTATCGAATGTAACAGGTGCTACTGATGTGGCATTGGCCTTTACGCTCTCTATGGCGAAGTCCTTGTTTGCCTCATCCTTGGAGGTCAGCATGACTGTGTACTTGCCATCGGCTGGATTGAGTACTTTCATGTCCTCAGGAGCTGCTACCATTACCGTGTACTCGCCTGGCATCAGGTTCGTGAATGAATATTCGCCTGTTGCAGAGGTAGTAGTGTTGGCTATGATGGTGTCAGTAGGCTGGGCCAGGTTGACCTTTATGCCTTCGATGCCCATCTCATTGGCTTCCTTGGCAAGGTTGTTATCTGTCTCCTCATAGACTGTTCCAGATATGGAAAGCTTGCTCACTGCAGGTGCAGTTGCCTCGGGTGCTGCCGGGGCTGTGACATTCGAGGCTGCTGCTGGTGCCACTGTCACGGGTGCGACTTCAGTCTGAGCGGCTGGCTGGACGGCTGCTGCGGCCGCAACTGTTGCGGCTCCTGAGATGATCGAGTACTTTGGAGCTGCAGTGCTCTTGAATGAGTAAGCGATCTTCTCAGAGCTGATGGAGTATCTCGGTGAGCTCTTGGAGACGACTGGCATGGATGTTATCTCATGGGCTGGAGTTCCAGAGCCTATTGAGTAGTTGGCCTTCTCTCCAGACTTGATAGAGTAAGAGCTATTTTCGGACTTGATGGTATACCCCATTGCAGGCGTTAAAACAATAACGGCTAACAAGAGGGCTATTGAAATTGCTAGAAATTTCCTCATGGTATGATCCTCCTATTCCTCTACAAATACGTCTATATGTATAACTGTAGCTTGAACATCCTCCCTTTTGAGAAGAACTGGGTTATGGGTAGTTATTCTTCATATAAATAGACTTTCATAGCAGCAGGCTCCAAAAGGAGCCTGCGTAGCTCTTGTCATCCCAGATGATTAAGGGATTTGGCTTCTGCCTTCTGCCTTATGCCTTGGGATCAGACTATCATCATTTTAGATAAAAAGGTTGCAAAACGCATCTATCATCAGGAGCGAATATGCAGATAGGTATATATGGAACAGCTCATATTCTCAGCGCTGAGATTTCTTATCGCTGCTTAAGTTGAGCCCTATTAGGTGCGACCCATCGCAGGACGGGGCATGTCCAGAAAACCCCTCTCTACAGCTGGAGAATGTCAGTCCCTCCTGGCGAGCAGCTCTGCAGGCTCTGTCCATGATCGTCCGTCTGGTCTCCCTTGGCAGGCAGATGCTGGAGCCGGTCCTCTCTTTGAATGATGCCACCAGCTTCTCAGTGACATCTGGAAATGCCGTGGCGAGCCTCCTGAGGCTATCATGCCTGGCTTTGAATGTAGATGAGGTTATATGCTGAGCTCCGGCAATGGCTGCAGCGTGCACCAGGTCCTCTATCTCATCCAGGTTCAGGCACGGTATTATGGGGTCTATCCTGGCAGATACTGGAATGCCTCTCTGGTGCAGAAGCCTCATGGCATCGAGCCTGGATGCCGGAGGCGGCGCGCCGGGCTCAAGCTTCTCAGATAGCGAGCTTTGGAGCGTGGTCAGCGTAATGCTCACGCATGCGTCCATCTCCTCAAGAAGATCGGCATCTCTGGCTGCTATGTCCGATTTTGTCACGACCTGAAGTCTAAGGCCGGCTTTCTTGATAATTGATACGCACTCTCTTGTGAGCTCCAGCTCCCTCTCCTGGGGCGGGTAGGGGTCAGAGCTGTTCGAGGCCGAGATGAGCTCGCCTGGCCTGACCTTCTGAACCTCCATCTTCAGCCTTACAAGCAGGTCCTTCTTTGGACGGCACTCATGGAATCGAGGTATATAGGAGGATGCATAGCAGTAGAGGCAGCCGTGAGAGCATCCTGTATATGGGTTTAAGCTGAGCTTTGGAAGGCAGGTGCAAAGCTCGCACTTCCATGGATCAAACGGCCTGAGAAGGTTCATCTATCCAGGGTCCTCAGCTTCTCAATGTCGTCGACCTCATCTGTCGATGCCTCAGGTCTGGCCTCCGTGATCCTTGGGCCCACCAGATGCCACTGGCCGTCTCTGCATCTGGCTCCTGATATGCTGACACGGACTGCTGCCAGGGGCTCCAGGTGGCTTTCATTGGCCTGCTCTCCAACCTTATCTGCCAGAACATGCCTCAGGCCTGAGCTTAAAGGCGCCCAGCCAACAGGGGCATAGCCCTCATCATCTTTCAAGGCCAGCAGGCACCTGGAGACAAGCTTTCCCTCGTCGTACTGGACGCCTATTATTACTGCGCTTATGATCTCTGAGGGCTTTTTAATGGCAAAGTCAGAGGTGCTGACCTTTCCTGGCAAATAGCAGGCATCTGGATTGCGATAAGTAAAGCCAGCAAGTCCTCTCTCTTTGGAAGAGGTAAGCATGGACTCCGCATCTTCCAGGACGATCTCCTCTGCCAGGTAGATCCCGGTCTCAGGCTGGATCTGGCCCGGGATTGATTGAAGTTTCTTCCTCCTCTGGGAATAGGCAAGGCCTGTCAGGTCCTGGCCGTCTGAGAATAGAAGGTCACTGACTATGAGCGCTGGAAATTGCCTGGCCCTCCTGGAGTTGTGCTCGCGGTTGATGTACCTGACCACCTCTGACTGGCTCTGCATCATCCCATCCTGGAAGCAGACGAGGTATGCCTCGGCTATGAACCGGCTCTCCAAGCCTGAGAGGTGGCCTTCTAAGACCTGCAGTGCAGAAGAGATGTCTTTCAGGTTTGATGTATAAGCCGAGAACCCGGCATCCCATATGTGGACCTGCACCCGAAGGCCTGGGTATCTTGCCAGGTACGACCCTGGAAAGGTTCCCTCCCCCGGGGGGATGATCATGGGCTTGACTGGCACTCCCGGCCTCATGCGGATGGATTCCAGGCTGCCTCCTGAGCAGGCCAGTGCCACAGCGCCCAGGTCAGGCATTCTAGAGTAAGCATCTCTGACCTGCCCGGCATCCAACCCAAATGCCGTGGCCAGGGCAGAGATCATTGTCTGAGGCCCGAGGCCCGAGGCCGTGTTCCTGGCCAGTGTCCTTGCTATGTACCTGGCTTCCAATGGCGTGGCATTCAGGAACAGGCCTCTTAAGATCGACTCCTTGCGGCATTCTGATGACGGTCCGATATGCTCTGAGATGCGGCGCAGGCCGACGTATACATCCATGGCATCAAGAGGCTCCATTGAGAGGGAATGCTGTGATTTGGATTCCATGGCCTTCTCGGCCACCAGGCCCATGTCGGCAAGGCTGGACCTCAGGAGCCCAACATCCTCTGAGGAGAGCTCCTCAAGGGCTGTAGATACCATCTCAGGCCCGGCACCCATCTCGCGCTTCTCCCATGAGGGCCAAAGCTCGCCTGTGAGAAGCCTGACAGAGGCGCAGAGATGCTCCGGCGGGACTGAGGAAAGGAGGCCTGCCACCAACTCCGGCCTCTTCGACCTGCCTGCCTTCCAGGCCTCATCCAGGCAGGAGGCAATCATTGCATAGGGCAGCATTGGCATCTGTCTCACCTGGGCCTGTATATGTGTGGTAGGACTTTGGATTGGATCTGCCTGGACTTTGGCTGTGACGGTCTCAGTGCCAGAAGTCTCTCTCCATAAAACAAGCACATCAGGTTGAAGGCCGCAGATGGCAGCCCGAGAAGTAAGTCACATCGGCAAGGCAGCCTTAAATGTTTTGAGCCCAGCGTCAGGCGCGCTCACCTGGAGATCTTTATGCCTTTGAGATCTACGGCGCTGACCACCAGCGCCTCTATCATAGAGTCCAGCTCATCCAGGAATGGTTTGGTATTGGCTGTTGTGATGGCTCCCGGTGCTGAGGCTGCAATCAGGCCTTCCTGCTCCAGGACCCTGAGTGAATATCGAACTTTATGGCTGGGTATATCTGTCTCCTCAGCCAGCTTCAGGATGCCTATGGGCTCGTTCTCAACAACGCACTTGAGTATTACCAGATGCCTCCTCAGCATCTCCAGCTCGCCGCCCACCTTTTCAGTAAGCATATACTTGCACCCCTTGGCCTTATTTAACCACACACGTTCCTTATAATTCCAGCGATTGACATGGTACGTGCTAACATGTATAAAAACGCTGCTGGTCAAAGGTCCCATTCTTTGGGACACCCTCTATATGGCCTAAGATGTGCAGGAGGGGGCAAGACTCCTGTCGGCCCAGTTCTAGCCTCAGCATGAGGTCAATTCATTGATGTATCCAAATTTGAGCATCTTTGCCCTTGATCTTATCCCACAGTTTGGAGTTATTGCAGCACCCCGGATCGTCACCCAGGATATCGGATCCATAGTAATATGCTCTGGCCCTGCACCCGCCACAGACGTTCCTGTAGCTGCACTCTTTGCAGTGTCCTGTGAAGTTGTCCCTCTCTCTTAGCAGGTTGAATGTCCTGCTCTCATCCCAGATATTCCTGAATGGCTCATCCCTGATGTTTCCCATGGCAAGGGGCAGGAAGACGCATGGGTAGACTGTGCCCTCGGGCCCAATCCCTGCATATATCCTTCCTGCTCCGCAGCCTCCTATGAACTCTGCCAGCGTCTCTGTGGCGAAGTCGTCTCCGGCATAGAAGTGGGCTGTTGGGACCATGCCCTGACCTCGGGAGATGCCAACGCGCGCGTACTGGGGCGCAGTTGAGAGCACCTCCATCTTTCTGTTGCCCAGCTCGATATACAGATCTTTTAAAAATGCCTCTCTTTCATCAGGGCTTAAATCATCATCCAGTATCCCTGAGGCGCGTCCGACAGGCACGAAGTTGAAGAAGATCACCTTGGTGGTGCCTATGGACTGGGCAAGGTCGAGGATCTTTCCTATCTCGTCCTTTGTGCTCCTGGACATGATGGAGGCGAGCCCGTGATCTATCTCCAGCTCTTTGGCATTCTTTAAAGCCTTCACGGCCCTGTACCATGACCCGGGCATGCCCCTGAACTTGTCATGCTTGCTGCGATCTGCAGAGTCTATGGAGACCTCTATGTACCTCAGGCCCAGGTCTACTGCCTCCCTGAGCTTCTCTATATCTGAGAAGACCCAGCCGTTGGTGGCAGCCGAGGCATAGATATCTCTATCTGAGAGCTCTTCGACTATCCTGTTGAAATGGGGGTGGATGGTTGGCTCTCCGCCGCTCAAGGCCACTGCAGCCACGCCTGCACGGTCGAGCTGGTCAACCAGATCCAGCTTCTCGTCCAGTGAGAGCTCGCCTGGCAGAGAATTATCGGCCTTCTGGTAGCAGTGAGGGCAGGTCAGGTTGCACCTGTTGGTGAAGTTCCAGACTATGAGAAAAGGGGACGGAAGCCTCTGGGGCACTGTCACTCCGTACCTGGCAATGCCCTCAAGAACTGTGGAGAGGCCTCTCCTGAAGAACTTGTCTCTGAGCATTGCCCTCTTTATCACCTCTTCATCTCCCTTAGCCATTTTAATGCCAAGCCTCAGCAGCGACTTGATCACCTCGCTCTTGAGG
>DATMZB010000110.1:0-4260 GCA_035560655.1 Methanotrichaceae archaeon
AGGTAAATCAGAAAAAGCCTCCCCATCACCACTGAATTTATGAGACATGCATATTGGCATCTCTTTTAGGTTTATTGCTATCTCTTCAATCAACTTAGATCCTTCCGTGCCCTTAATACAGTGAGGTGGAAAGACCTTGAACTCAGGATCCCCCTCGATATGCATATCCTCAAAGAGCAGCACCCTGAGGCCGTTTGAAAAGGCAAATTTTGAGATCCTACCAAGATTGCCCCTGATAGAAGACGCGCCCGGGATCGCCAGAGCACCATCTGGCGGAAAGAAATCGTTCTGGCAGTCTTGGAAAAGCACATCTATCTTCGTCATCATATCTCCCTCCCTTGGCTTGGTATTTCTCCATCGATCTTGCGAGGGTCCAGGCCGGCCTGGACTGAAGGCTTGCTCATATTAAGCTCGGTATCATGGCCTTCCAGCTGTTCACGAAGCTTATTTATTCACCCGGCATTCATCCAGCCCCCAGCAATCGCCTAAAAGCCCTTGAGCTTTGGAGCTTTATGATAATTAAGGCTACTATCATGGATGACCTCATGGATTGCCTTGGACATGGCTGACTCAATGCATCCGCTGAATATTAGAGCCGTTGATGCTTTGTCATTAAATACTTATTCGCTTTGATGAAGGCCCTATATCTTGAGTTTCTTTTTTCAGACAGATTGCCCGATCGTCGCCAAAAATGCATCTAAAAATTGAATCAAAGAGCAGATTCTGCCCCATCCTGTATTGAAAACTGATAAGCCGGGCACCAGGAGAGGTGCCAGGCTCTCATTTATGCACTAGGAAGGACTGTTATCTGGCCGATCATGCCCATGTAATCATGGAAGATGCAGATATAGGTGTAGTTTCCTGGCGTGTCAAAGGTGAGGAGATAGCTGTGCGGTCCGGGAAGTGGCACCTCTGAGCCCCAGAAGACTCCAGAGTTGAAGTAGCCCTCGCCACTGTAAACCCGGCCTCCGGCAGGCATCTGCATCACCGGATTTATGACCAACTTTGGCGGCCCCATCTGCTGCGGCTCTGCCAGGACGACCTCAGGCTCCTCTTCTCCTGAGAGGAAGGATACTGTATGGGGCGCCTCCGCGTCGCCCTGAGTCCACTCCACTGAGTCGCCGGCCTGTATGGTAAGGTTCGTTGGAACAAAGCGCATCCAGGCCATGAAGCCATCGCCATAGCCCATCTTCACCTCGTGGATGATTGTGCCATTTGTACCGGGACGGGCAGATATATTCTCGGCCTTGGGCACTGCCTTCAGTGCAGCATCCATGTCTGCAGAAAGCAGTCCTGCAGACTCGAGGCCGATCTGCTCCTGGGTCTTGGGATAAGGCGTGCCTTCCGGCTGGACTGTGACCCGTCCTCGCATCATGCTGTGGAATGCGCAGAAATAATCGAAGTCGCCGGGATTGGTGAAGGTCAGATTATATTCCCTTGCGAATCCAGGATGTATATCCATCTGGCCTGAACCAGTCAGGGCGGTTCCATCATAGGTCGGCCCTCCTTGAGGAAGTACCACAAGAGGGTTAAGCAGCAACCGGTTACTGCTGTTATTTTCTGGGATAATTAGGTCTGGAATCGCTCTTCCTGGCGGTTGGAAAGTTACAGTATGCAGCTCAGATGATTTAAGCTTCCACTCAATCTTATCGCCAGCATTTATGGTTATGTTCTCTGGATAAAAGCGCATGAATTGCCATGCGCCTGCTAAACCATACTCCTGAGGTTCAAAACCTGCCTCTGCTCCAACCCAGACGGTCCAGGTAGCAGGGCCGACTTCGGAAGATGCATTCTCTGGAACCTGTGCTAAAACCATGCCCATGAAAAGAGAGAGCACTAACGCACATTCCAGAGGGAATGATATCATGTTTAACCAGCGGTTGAAGATATGCTTATTTTGCTCTGAGGACATAGGATAACCCATCCATATAGTCATAATACAGTTTGAGAAAACTGCTGAACTTATTATGTACACTGATTGCTTTTATACTTTCTTTGCTGCAGGTGACGGCCTATAGGGATGAATAATTGACCTGTAAGAGTGAAATCCTTCTAGACTATCCAGAAGTTCCCGGTTGGAGGTCTTGTGATAAATTAGATTGATCTGCCCGAGGATAGAGCAATCCATGAATATAGTTTTTGCAATCGCCAAACAAGCCTTTAAATATCATAGTTTTATCATTGCAACTTGATACTATGACATCCCCAGACCAACCAGCCCATGAGTTTAAATTTCTCAGAAAAAAAGCCCTCGATCTGGGGGCTATAGATGCCAAGATAATTCCCATTGACAAGATCTACGTCGAGCACCGGGTGACCTTGAAATGCAGAGCTGGCTGTATCGGCTACGGCAAGAAGCTCACCTGCCCACCATATGTGCCAACAGTTGATGAATTCAGGAAAGTACTGAAAGAATACCGGTATGCCCTCCTGGTCAAATTCCAGTCCCCTGCAGTGGCAGACAAAGAGGTGGCCACGGCCCCCTACAAGACCTGGCTGGACCCTGAAGAGCCGGCTGCTGTGAGGGAAAAAGCTTCAAAATTCTGGTCTGATTACTTCGACTACAGCAAGACCGTGCTCTCGAACATGCTGGAGCTCGAAAAGACAGCGTTCAACCAGGGATATACATTCGCCTTGGCCTTCGTAAACGGCTCATGCCGCCTATGTGAGAAGTGCAACCTGGAAGAGGGCATCTGCCGCCATCCAAGCCAGGCACGCATCCCCGAGCACGCCGTGGGCATAAACATGAAGAAGACTGCCGATAAGGCTGGCCTTGGAATAAAGTTCCCGATAGAAGGAAGCCCTGATGCCATGGCCCTGCTCCTGATCGATTGAGCAGGCCAAGGCACTTGCCTTGTGGCTTAGTGAGCATGAGATATATGCAAAATATTCATCGAACCCATCCTCTCAGCTTCATGGCCTCAACCAGCTTTTTGAAAGCCATGATATAGGCAGCCTGCCTCATATTGGCCTTGTAGTCCTCAGCATATTTGAGAACGGACCCATAGGCCATGACCATCTTCTTATCCAGGAGCTTGTGAACATAGTCCTCGTCCCAGGACCACATGTCGAAGTTCTGGACCATCTCGAAGTAGGAGACTATCACCCCACCGCCATTGCATAATATATCCGGTATGATGTGTTTGCATCTGTTAAACAAGATCTCATCGCCCTCAGCGCTTATTGGTCCGTTTGCCATCTCAGCCACGATCTCAGCCTTGATCAGGGGTGCATTCTTGCCGGTTATGACTCCCTCCAGGGCTGCAGGTATGAGCACATCCACATCCAGCTCTAGAAGATCCTCATTGGAGATGCTCCTGACCTCTGGAAACCCGGCCACTGAGCCGGTACCGGCCTTATGCTTAAAGACCTTGAGTGGATCCAAGCCGTCATGGGAGAATATGCCCCCACTGCTATCGCTCACTGCAACCACTTCGGCCCCAAACTGAGGAGCCAGCCTGGCCGCATTATATCCCACGTTTCCATAGCCCTGAATGGCAACTCTAGCCCCATTCAAATCCAGGCCCAGGCTCTTTGCAGCCTCCCGGATGGCGTACCATCCACCAAGGGCTGTGGCCTCCTCCCGCCCGGCGGATCCGCCAAGGATTAGCGGCTTTCCAGTGACCGAGCCAAATACATCTTCTCTTGCCAGCAGAGAATACTCATCCATCATCCAGGCCATGATCTGGGAGTTGGTGTAGACGTCAGGTGCCAGTATATCCTTGTGAGGCCCGACGTGATCGTAAATGGCCCGCATATAGGCACGGCTGAGCCGCTCAAGCTCTCCCCGGGACATCTCTTTTGGGTTGCAGATAACACCTCCTTTGGCACCGCCAAGAGGCAGGCTGTGGAGTGCACACTTCCATGTCATGAGAGCTGCCAGGGCGCTTATGCTCTCCAAAGTCTCCTTGGGATGAAACCTGACCCCGCCCTTGGTAGGCCCCAGGACATCATTATACTGAACCCTGAATCCTCTAAACGCTTTTATGTGGCCGTCATCCATCAGCACAGGCAAAGAGACTGTGAGCTGGCGCTTTGGAGATCGAAGCATTGCCATGATGTCCTCATTTAAACCCAGATCGCAGCCGCACCTTGATACGTGAGATTGCACCATCCCTAGGAGATCTTGGCCAGACATTATAACCATTTATGTCAAGTAGAAACTTAAACATTTGCTATCCTACACCGATATTTCAGCGTGGGATTAAGGGACAGTGAGGTCTAGAAAGATCATTCCAGGCAGGCTGCACTGCTAGTAGA
>DATMZB010000111.1:0-3913 GCA_035560655.1 Methanotrichaceae archaeon
ACGCCCAGGAAAGAACACTATACGAGCACGTTCTGCATCCTCTGGATTGGGCAAAATCACAATGAAGGATTTAATATCCTGTGGCTCTCTGATAACTCCTGCCGCTGGTATTGGAAAAGGCAGTGTCTCCATCATATCTGCCACCATTTTTCGTATATCCCATGGGGCTTTATGCTCATTGATTATCGTTCTTATGATGTCTGCCTCGGATGATAAGAGGTATTCATAACCAAAGCAATAGAACATCATCAAGAATGCCGAGTGAATGGTGGATATGGTTTCTCTCTCGGGGATTGATTTTGAGTTCAAGTTGAGGGTAAATGATGGGTTGTTTTGCTGCAAAAACATCCTTTTGGCCTGTTCTTTGTAGTTGGGGTCCTCCCAGTCCGTGGCCTTGATTACCAACTTATGGTCCGCTTCCCATGAAGCCATGGCTGAAACTGTTGATACTCCATCACTTATACGCACGAACTTCTCAGCACCCTCTTTCATGTTTAGCCAATCTCTGAACTTTTTCATATTAGCGGCATGCGAATCATAGGCTGCTCCAATGGAGGAATTACATTTACCACACTCAAGAGTGTAGATCGACCCACCCAATGCATCTGGGATGATATGTCCAAGAGTAAGTGCCTGATCCGCTTCGAGATCAGAGCGATTGAAATCCCTGAGGCAGATTGGGCAGCGGAAGGTATCTCTTATCCCAGGAACCGCCTGCGATAAGTTAATAGCATAAATATCAAACAGCTTTTCACGTATCTCTTGTTTTCTCATGTTGTGGTAATACAATCGCATTGTGGATTTAACCTTACTTGAAGCGGTTAAATTCACAATGCGATTGCCAACAAGGCAGGATGAAGTGATCAGGTTGAACGATCCGTGAATCACTCGACAATTACAAGTTATGCATACCAAAAGGGCTTTTTAAGTTCCATTATCTATATATGCACCGTTCAGGCAAGCTGAGTAGTGTGGCGAATTTTCTGCAATTTGGCCAAGCCCTATCTCCTTCATTGGACTCTCCTAGTCTCAAGCCAAATGCTTTTTAGCTGTAATCTATTCCTCGTTCATATCAATTAGAATAGAAACCAAGGAAAGCAGAGTTATCCTTCAGTTAACTGATAATCGGGTTTTGAAAACACCTCATCCACCTTAGCACACCCTGTCAAAGGTTATTATGTGCTTATTACTATTGCTGCAATACATTCTTAAAGTTTCATCACTATTTGCACACCTGCATTGTTAAACCTCCGGAGGGACTAGTATGAAAGAATACGCTAATACGAGAAAAGGCATATTTTTCATTGTTGCCTTTATAGCCTTATTATTGTACGCCGCTGATGCTCAGGCTGCAGATCAGTCCACTTCAGCGAAGGATCTGACATATATAACCGAGCAGCTTCCGCCCTACAACTTCGAGAAGGACGGCAAACTGCAGGGCATATCTGTAGATCTGCTGGATGCCGTCTGGGAGAAGATGGGCGCGGACCTGAACAGGAGCGCAATCAAGCTTCTGCCCTGGACAGAGGGCTATGATATGGCTTTGAATGAAAATAATACCGTCATATTTTCGACTGCACGTCTCCCGCAAAGAGAGCAGCTCTTCAAGTGGGCGGGGCCAATCGCCACTGGAAGGGACGTGCTGCTGACAAAAAGTGATAGGAACATCAGCATTTCAGGACCAGAGGAACTGAAAAAATACAGGATAGCGGCCATCAAGGATGACAGCGCTGCACAGGTGCTTTTGGATAAAGGCTTGAAGAAGGAGGACCTGGTGCTGGAGGCAACATCGACGCCGATCATAGAGATGCTGCAAAACGATAGCATAGATGCCTGGGCATATAGCGATATAAGCGGCATATGGCTGATCAACGAGTCGGGCGCAGATACGAGCGATTTCAAGATCGCCTACACGCTGGGGCAGATTGACCTCTATTATGCCTTCAACAAAGAGACGCCTGATTCCCTTGTGCAGTCATTCCAGCAGGCCATAGATTCTATCAATAATAACAAAGACAAAGATGGGGTAACGGATTACGAGAAAATTCTAAACAAGTATGTCCCCGCAGAGTATGCCATAAATAATACGGACGAGAGCAGGCTCATGGCCTTCTTAAACGAGGCAGCAGCCTACGTGAAAGATAACGGCAAGGAGAAGGCTCTTCAAGAGTTCAACAACCGCTCCGGCTCATTTGTCAGGGGAGATCTCTACATCTTCGCCTACGATTTCAACGAGATCAACCTTGCACATCCCTTCATGCCAAGCCTGGTGGGCCAGAAAGGCCTGCTGGATATCAACGGCATGGATGTTACCAGAAACGAGCTTTCACTGGCCAAGAGAGGTGGCGGGTTCATGTATCTTGTCTTCCCGAACCCAACCCACGAAGGCAAGGATGAGCTTAAGCTGATCTATATCAAGGATGTGAATGATAACCTCTATCTGGGCTCTGGATTATACCTCTCAGACATTTCGGCATCTTTCGATAAGGAAGATAGAGATGAGCTTGTGGCCTATGTAGATAGCGCCCTGAAGTTCGCCAAGGAGAACGGCAAGGATAAGGCTCTGGCAGCATTCAATGATCCAAAAGGGAATTTCACGAGGGATGGACGCTACATCTTTGCCTATGATTACGAAGGACGAAACCTTGCCCTTCCTAAACAGCCTGAGCTGATAGGCACAAACCGCATCGATGTCCAGGATCCAAATGGAGTCTATTTCGTTAAACAAGCCATCGACCTGGCCAGAACGGGGGATGGATTCCACTACTACATATATCCTGACCCATCCAGAAACATGACTCCGGCACTGAAGCTCAGCTATGTGGTGAACGTCGATGGTACCTGGTTCCTGGGATCTGGGATCTATGCTGACTGCGATGAGGAGACAAATTAATCTCAATTCCTTGAGATGTAGGACATACCTAACCATAATCTGAAAGTATTAGGGGATGGCAAATGAATCTAAAGAAAAATGCAGTGACTAGAGTACTCAGCGTTGTCTCAGCGGCGACTTTGGTCACTCTGCTTTTTTGTGCCCTCGCTGCTTCAGGCCAGGGCGCAGATGTACCTGAAGGCAATGTCAATGCATCGGCCGCAAATTCTGCAGCCGATATGCCCTTTATGCTGCTCCAGATCCAGGCAGATGTGCAGGGGAGCCTGGATGATCTGGACTCAGACGTGGCAAATGCATCTCAAGATCTCTCAGCAACAGGCCTGGATGGAGATGCAGCCCGTGGAGTCCTTGCCAAGCTGCTGGAAACAAACTCAAACCTGGTCGAGGCAGTGACGTTTGGCAAAGATGGCAAGATCATTGCAGCCGAATGCAGAGGATGCGAGGGCGGAGAGGGCGCAGATATCAGCAGCCAGGAACATATAGCCCACGTCTTGAAGGCTAAAACCCCAACGCTTAGCAATCAGCTCCTGCTGGTGGAAGGATATAACGGCACGGCTCTGGCATATCCCGTCTTTTCTGCCCAGGGTGAGTTCATGGGAGGCATCAGCGCAATCATCGAGCCGGACAGATTGCTGAATGAAATGGTCGCTCCTCAGCTCCACTTTAATGCGCATAACCGGAGCAACATTACCGATTACAGCTTCTGGCTGATGCACCTGGATGGCCTGATTGCCTACGATCGGGATGCAAGCCAGATCGGGAAGTACCTGTTCGTTGACCCGCTTTACAGGCCGTTCCCCAGCCTCCTGGAACTGGGACACAGGATTGCCGATGAGAGGTCGGGTCACGGGTACTATAGCTTCCTGGTCACTGAAGGCAATAAAAGCGTAGTGACCAAGGAGAGCTACTGGACAACGGCCGGGCTCCATGGCAGGGAATGGAGGCTCATCGTCACCAAGATAGTGCAGTGAGTGATCATATACTATTTTTTTAATCGCTGGCTTGTGGGTTACATATGCC
>DATMZB010000112.1:0-5970 GCA_035560655.1 Methanotrichaceae archaeon
GATAAGGATTGCGCACTCTTGAGATTGCAAACTCTGAAATGGATACCACTAATTGGGCGACTAAGGCGCAGACCTAATTTCGAAAAAGGAAGCAAGCCTAAATGGAGGGCAATTTACCAGTAAATTTGAGTTGAGGTCTCACCCTCAGTACATTGATCATTTATCGTCTTTTCCAAGATAGATTTCAATGCTGCCATCTTCACTGGCTAGGTGATCATCTCAGCCTACTTGTCCCTAAGCCCCCTCTTTAGACATAAGAAGCTGCTACGAAATAGCCAGGCTTAATCAGATCTTGATTGTAGTCGATACTTGCTAAACTTGGATACTCAATAGTGACTCGAATGATATGGCAGGCTCGCGATCAAGTTTTATGATAAATGGATCTAACAAGGGCTCGACCTATGTAATTACCGGTAATTCTTGGAACTCCGGCTGCTGAAGCTTCTTTTGCAGCAATAAAACGATTGACCAAAATGATTAAATACACTGCATCAAAGAGAGACATCGATCTGAGGAATTGAAACATGCGATGGCAAGGAGAATCAGGAAGAAAGTCCACAGGCGGTAAGCTTAACCTGTGCAAGGGAAAGCGCAAGTGCGAGAGCGGCAGAGAGGCAGCCGATACAACCATTGGTGCAGTCAGGGCAAAGACCCTTGATACCATGGGTGGAAACCATAAGATGCGCCTGCTAAGCGGCAATGTAGCCCTGGTATCGGACCCGAAGACCGGCAAGACCAGCAAGGCAAAGGTCGAGACAGTCAAGGAGAACAAGGCAAACCTTCACTACACCAGGCGTAACATAATCACCAGAGGCGCTGTCATCAAGACTGAGATTGGAGACGCAAAGGTCACCAACCGCCCCGGCCAGGATGGCATAATCAACGCAATCCTGATACCCTCACAGTGAGGCCCACTTTTAACTTTTAATGATGTACCTGGTATTTCGATGCAGCTGCGGCAGGCACCTTTATGCCCAGGAGGGCGCAAAGACCAGGACCTGCCCATGCGGCAAGAGATCGCAGATCAGCAAGGTCAGGATACTGGCCAGGGCTGAGGATGCCAGAGCCGCCGGAGATGCTGTCAGAGTCCTTCAGCTCGGAGATAAGGGCATGACAGGGTTTCACTCTGCAGG
Source organism: Methanotrichaceae archaeon (assembly GCA_035560655.1). Lineage (GTDB taxonomy): Archaea > Halobacteriota > Methanosarcinia > Methanotrichales > Methanotrichaceae > DATMZB01. The sequence continues at coordinate 1,134 of DATMZB010000112.1, forward strand.
CCCCAGGTAGACATTTCTCGTCCATAACGGCCGCATCTCATGCCCTTGGCATCGGCGTCACTGACATTCAGCACCGTCAATATTTACCCACTGCAAACATTTGCATCTAAAAGCACAGCCGCAGCAACTGCAAAACTACTGCTTTGAAGATAAACGATAACAGAAACTCTTCTCGTCAAACTTATTAACAATCCCAAATAATTAGATTGGTCAAACCATAACTTTGGAGGTATGAAGATGGCCAAGATGCCCTCCAGGCACCAGAGGAGTCAGAGGGCGGACCTGAACTGCTTCTCTGCCTTTGGCTGGGCAGCAGCACATAACGGATTCATGGTTCAGCTCAGGGTTTGACCAGGCCTCAGGTCCAAGATAAGCAGATGAGAGCCTTTCAATCCCTGCCGTCGCCGGCAGGATAATTCCTGCATAGATGTTGAAGATCAGTTCAGTTTTAGGAGGTATATTATGGCACAATTCAGACCGTTTGAACATCCAGGAACTCCCATTGAGGAGCAGTACATGAGCTGGAACGAGATGATAAAGAACCCTTACAACAAAAATACAGTAGATGCTTACACCAGGACCAGGGTCATACTCATGAACGGCATAGAGAACAATGCAGTGATCACATCTCATGCCATGGACAGGATGCTTGGCAGAACCCTGGACAACACAGAGATCAAAGCAGGGCTTGCGGCCATACGCAGGATGGACTCACAGCACCAGCAGCTTGTTGAGTGGCTCAACCCCGCCGACCAGACAATCCTTGAGACCACCATCGGATACGAGCAGGTGGCTGTGGACCTGACTGCCAACCTGGCCAAGAACGAGCCCGACCCCTACCACAAGCAGGTGCTGGACTTCGCCCTCCTTGAGGATTTCGACCACCTGTACAGGTACGGCTGCCTTATGGAAGCTCTGGAGAACAAGGACCCAAATAACATCACCCAGGGCAGGACAGATATAAAGCCCGGCAGGCCAACGGTCATTGAGCACCGCCACCCCTATGACAGCCTGAGGATGCACTACAACAAGGACACGGCCGAGGCCAAGACCAAGCTAAACCACCTGACCATAGTCTCAGGAGAGCAGCAGACGATGCTCTATTACAAGACCCACGGGTCCATGCTTGCAGATGATCTCTCAAGGAAGCTCTATGCAGAGATTGCAGAGATAGAAGAGCAGCACGTCTCCCAGTATGAGATGGTGGGCGATCCAACAGAGACGATGCTTGAAAAAGCCACCATGATACAGCTAAACGAGGCCTACAACTACTACTCCTGCATGATGACAGAGACCGACCCGAGGATCCGAACGATCTGGGAGCACCTCTTCTATGATGAGATGGGCCACACCTACATGTGCGAGGCGCTCCTCAAGAAGTACGAGGGCAGAGATCTGATGGATATCCTCAGGACAGACGTGATAGAGCCGCTCATAGTCTTTGAGCCCAATAAGGACTATGTAAACAGGGTCCTGGATACCCAGGTGGACCTCCAGCCCTACAATATGCGCTTCATGAGGACGAGGGACCTGCCAAGCAACTGGGCATCATTTGATTACCAGAGGAAGGTCAACGCCGGAGGAGCACCCTCTGAGACGGTAGTACACCTGCTGGACAGAGGGCTGGCTTCCATGGCTTACCTGGGGCCGGCTCAGAGAGCACTCATAGAGATGGCTAATCGGGCCAGCGCTGCCTGAAGCCCGATCGTTCTTTTTTTCGACATTCTTGGCATTAATATTTCTAGTTTCTACAGGGGCGCAGATGGCTTGACCTCCACAGCCTCAGGCACCCCTGTGACCGCATCTGCGCCTTTGGGCGCCCGCAGCCGGACTATGGTCCTGTAGCAGGCCAGGAGGAAGCCATAGAGCGCCGGGCCCAGTATCACTCCCATGAGCCCTATCACGAAGACCGGGGCTGTGTAGGCCAGGAGTGTGATTATTGGATGGATGGAGGCGCTCTTCTGTGCAAGCCTTGGCCGCAGCACGTTCTCAGGCACTATCACCAGGAAGACCGTGCCAAAGATCAGTAGAATTGCCGCACGCGTGTAGTCCTGGATCAGCAGGAAATATATCGAGAATGGCACATATATCGCTGTGGGTCCGACCATGGGGATCATTGTGAACAGGGCAATTATAGCGCCCCACAGAAGCGGATAGGATATGCCCAGGAAGAAGAAGACCACAACAGCCATGGCGCCGCTGATGAGGGATGTAACAAAATAAACGCTGAATAAGGTATTGTAGATGGCATGCAGGTCCTTGAAGAACTGGCAGACGATCTCCTTCTCAGGCAGCAGGGCCACAGCCTGGACCACAAACGACCTGCCATCTATGAGCAAATAATAAGTGATGAAGATCGCCACCAGGAACTGCGCAAAGTGTATGGGCATATCTGCTATCAGGACAGAGGTTGCATTGACGATATAAGGCAGGACCATGTCCAGGCCGGATTTGATCAGGTCCCCTACCCTATCCAGGAGAGGGCCTGCTGATAGGGGGATGTACTTGGCCAGATAGGGCGGGAGGTACAGGTGAGCCTGGGATATATAGGCCTCTACGGAGTTCTCAATGCCGTCTATGAAGCTTCCAGAGAAGCTTGACTCCTCAAGGCCGGCCAGCCTGCTGGAATGATAGATGGATGTGATCTCGCCTGCAAGCACTCCCATGACGCTTAGAAGGATATAGAGGACGGCTATGAATATCAGCAAAATTGAGAGAAAGGACGACAGGCTCTTCCTGCCTGTGCGCCTGTAAAGCGCCTTATAAAGGGGCCTGAGCAGATAGGCCAGAAAGACGCTCAGGATCGCCGTGCTTATGAAATCCTTGGTCAGGTATATGGTGTAGGCCGCCACCAAGACCACTATTGATCCAGCTATCAGGGAGAACTTGCGGCTGACGTTCATGCCCTGAGGGTTCCTTAATACATGATATATACTTTTCCACGTCCGCATTGGGGCCTATTTGTGCTGGAGAAATTTAAAGAAATGAGAGTTTCACTAGGAATGAAGCTCGCTATTGAAAAAGTCGTATGATAATCTCCAGATCATCCGGCCAGGGAAGAAATTCAATTCACCAGCTGAGAAAGACCTTCAATCCACCAGCCAAGGAAGAATCCCCATATTCAACTGAGGATCTGCCGATAAGTCCCTATGAGAAATGGCTGATCGGGCTTGAAATGGCCCGATCATTCTTTAGCTCTGATATCTCTAAGGCACCAGCCGTCTCCTATCCCTTGGGAAGAGCACAGCGTCCCTTATGTTATCCAGGTTGAGCATAGTCATGACAAGCCTTGAGAGCCCAAGGCCCCACCCGGAATGCGGAGGCATGCCGTACCTGAATGCCTTGAGGTAGAACTCAAACCCTGCTGGGTCCAGCCCCTTCTCCCTGATCCTGTTCACCAGGGTATCGTAGTCGTGAACCCTCTGGGCACCGCTTGATAGCTCCATCCTTGGGTGCATCAGGTCAAAGCCCCTGCATATCTCTGGATGGTCCTCATAAGGCTGGGTATAGTAAGGCTTGATGGAGGAAGGCCAGTCTGTGAGGAAGTAGTGCTCCCCGATAGTCTCTCCAAGGAACCTCTCGGTCTCAGTGTCGAGGTCGTCTCCCCACTTCATCTCAGCCCTGCCTTCTGCATTTGCCAGGTCCAGGGCCTCAGTATAGGTTATCCTCTTGAAGGGAGTCTTTGGAACCTGGAGGTCCAGGCCTATGGCCTCAAGCTGTCTTGTGCAGTTCTCCTTGACATAAGAATAGCAAGATGCGACAGCGTTCTCAAGCATGTTCATGACATCCTTGTCATCCACGAAGCTGACCTCAATATCCACTGATATGGCCTCATTGAGGTGCCTGCGGGTGTCGTGCTCCTCAGCCCTGAATATGGGACCTATCTCAAATACGCGGTCCATGCCTGCAGCCATGAGCATCTGCTTGTAGAGCTGGGGGCTCTGGTTCAGGAACGCCTCGCGCTCGAAGTAGCTTATGGGGAAAAGATCAGTGCCGCCCTCAGTGGCAGCGGCCACGATCTTTGGAGTGAAGACCTCGATTATGCCGCTCTTATAGAAATAGTCCCGAAGGCTCTTTAGCACAGCGCTCTCTATCTCGAAAGTGGATAGAGCACAAGGCCTGCGGATATCTATGAAGCGGACGTCGAGCCTCGTGTCAAGCTCGCAGTCAACCTTGCCTGTGGGGTCCATTGGTAGAGGCTGCTCTGCAGCGCTCAGCACCCTTATGAACTCGAAGGGCTCGACTATCTCGTATCCGCGGGGCGCCTTGGCCTCGGCCTTGACTGTGCCCCGAACCTGGACCACGCTCTCCCTGCTGAGCACCTTCTGCTCTGTCCCGGTTGGGAACTCGATCCTGTCTATCAGGGTCTTATAGCTCTTCTTTCCAAAGAAGGAGATCTGGGCAAAGCCCTCGCGGTCTCTCAGGACCAGGAAGACCATCCTTCCCAGGTCCCTTACTTCGTGCAGCCATCCTGCCAGGGTGACCATTTGGCCATCCATGTCGGGATGTATCTCGCCAGAATAATGAGTTCTGAGGATCAATAAATCACCTCTATGATCAATAAATCACCTTGCTGTGTTGGGACTTCTGATATAAAAGCAGTCTGGGAGCAGATAATACTTGCTGCCCCCAGGCCCCAAGACATGAGACCCGACGCGGTCCCTGCTGCCAGAGCTTTTGCCCGGATCGATCCAAACATCGGCAGGGCGCCTGTACGACTGCCATCCAGGAATCCGGCCCTGCATCTGCCAATCAGGGCGATCTGCCCGGCTCATCAGGGACATTCAATGCTCAGGAATAACTTCGGGATAAAAACATATAAGATGAGGCCCATAAC
>DATMZB010000113.1:0-12420 GCA_035560655.1 Methanotrichaceae archaeon
GAGATTATATATGTGTTGAGAGTTATTACCGCTAATTGAGTGAACTCGCGCACCTGCCTAATAAGGTGAGGGAGGGAGATGTCCGCAAGTATCTATAATAAGAGGGTGTTGGGGGAAAAGACCGGTCAGGGCTGTGCTGGCGCCGGTGATGGCATAGCATTAAGGATGGAGGATTGCTCTAATGGATGAGGTCCTCACCTACCTGGGAGCTGTGGCCGATGCACTGGCTGACCCCAGGGGCTATGAGATAGACAAGCTCGAGGTGCTCTCAGGCTCTGCACCGCAACCTCTCTCCTCCTTCATCAAGGCAGTGCTCTCCTCAGACGGATCTGTCATGTTCAGAGCCTTAAAAGAGCTATCTCTCTATGCCCAGAGGCAGGACAGCTTTGAGGGCTGGTTCAACCTGGGGGTTCTTGCTCACAGGTTCTTCTTCAACGACGCCGCTATTGAATATTATACCAAAGGCCTGAGCCTTGCTGAGGCTGCCAAAGACAGGAAGAGCGCATCCCGGGCACTGAGCAGCCTTGGCAGCCTGTATGCAGAGGCCGAGGACTGGGACAATGCTCACAAGCACTACCGCAGGTGCCTCGACTCCCTGGAGCTTGCCGGGGACCTCAAGGCCACAGTTCCAGTGCTAAACAGCCTTGCCAATGTCTGCCAGATGCGCCGCGACTTTGACCGGTCCCTTGATTACTACAGGAAATCTCTTGATCGGTCAAAGGCATCAGGCAATGCAGTGGAGTCTGCACTGGCCCTGAGCAATATGGGCCAGATCTTCCAGCTCAAGGGCGACATCTCTTCTTCAGAGGACTGCTACAGAAAGAGCCTGAGCGAGATTGAGCGCACAGGCGACAAGAGCCGAATCTCATGGGCTCTGTCCAACCTGGGGTCCATACACCAGCTCAATGGAGACTGGGACAGGGCCATAGATTACTACCAGATGGCGCTGCACAGCCTTGACGAGCTGAGCGATAGGCAGGGCATAGCCAAGATGAACAACAACCTTGGCAATGTCTACTTCAAGGCCGGCAGGTGGTCTGAGGCCATGGACAGCTACGAGCGCTGCCTTGTGGATCTGGAGTGGCTCGGCGACCTCAGCGGCTCGGCTGCGGCCTTAAACAACATGGGCCTCGTTTGCGTGGAACGCGGCGAGTGGGACCGTGCTGCAGACTATTACAACCGGGCAATAGAGATCATGGAGCGCCAGTGCGACCAGGTAGGAGTTGCAAAGACCCTGTCCAATCTTGGATCCATATACTACCGCCGCGGCCAGTACTCAAGCGCCATAGACTGCTACCAGAGGTCGCTGGAGATCAAGCAGGCCGCAAACGATATTCACGGCGTGACTGCAATCCTGAACAACCTGGGCCTGATACACTGCGACAAGGGCGAGTGGGACCTGGCAGTTGAGTGCTATGAGAAGTCAATTGAGATGCAGCGCGGCCTCGGCGATAAAGAGGGAGCTGCCAAGGCCATATCCAACCTGGGAAGTGTATACCACTTAAAGGGCGAGTGGGACAAGGCATTAGACCTCCACTGGGAGGCTTTAGAGATCCAGGAGCGCCTGGGCGATTTGCACGGTGCTGCCAAGACCCAGAACAATCTTGGACTGGTGTATCAGCTCAAGGGCGACTGGAGCCTGGCACTTGAATATTTCAGGAAGAGCCTGGAGGCAAAAGAGCGCCTGGGAGATGTCCAGGGCGTGGCCACCACCCAGGCCAACCTCGGGAATATTTACCAGGCCCAGGGCGACTGGGACGGGGCCGTTGCCCAGTTCAGGAAGTCTTTAGAGACCTTCGAGGGCCTGGGAGATGCCCACGGCGTCTCGACCATGCTCAACAACCTCGGAAATATTTACGCTGACAGGGGTGACCTGCTCCAGGCCATAAGGTACTACACCATGTCCATGGAGACCAAGGAGGCCATGGGCGATGTCCACGGCGCGGCCACCACCCAGGCAAACCTGGGGTCCATATACTTCAGGCAGGGACAGATGGAGAAGGCCGGGGAGCAGTACAGGCAGAGCCTGGAGACCTTCGATGAGCTTGGAGACCAGCAGGGAACTGCCAATGCGCTCCTGGGGCTGGCCTGCATCGCAGTCCAGTCCGGCCAGTGGGACGTGGCAATAGATGATTACCTGCGCTGTATAGAGATACAGAAGTCGCAGTCGGATACAAGGGGCCTCATCAGCGCCTTAAATGATCTCTCTGCAGTATACTACCGCCTGGGCAGGTGGGAGGAGGCTGTAGAGCAGTACAATGATGCTCTTGGAACACTGCGGTCCATGGGAGATGCTTTGGGGGTTGCAGCCGCGCTCTCAAACCTGGGCAACATCTACAGCGAGCAGGGCGACTGGGAAAAGGCGCTCTCCAACTATGAAGAGAGCCTGGAGATGCTCGAGCGGCTTGGTGACGTCTACAGCATAGCCATAACCCAGAACAACCTGGGCAATATCTACTACCGCAAGGGCGACTGGGTCCTGTCTCTGGATCACTACAGCCGAGCCCTGACAGGGTTTGAGCAGGTTGGAGACCAGCAGGGTTCGGCCTCGGTTCTTTCCAACATGGCCAGCATCTGCTACAAGAAAGGAGACTGGGCAAAGGCTCTGGAATGCTACCAGAAGAGCCTGGACGTCTTCGAGGCTCTGGACGATTCCCGGGGAATCGCCAAGGTGATGAACAACCTTGGAACCTTCTATTACAGGCGCGGCGAGTGGGAGCTGGCTCTTGACCACTTCAAGATGGCCCTGGATGCCAAGGTCCGCGAGGGCGACCTGGAGGGCGTGGCCGAGATGCAGGCAAACATTGACATGATCAACACCTCCCGGGGCGAGAATCCCTCTTCTGTGGATGATTACCTAAAGCAGCTCAAGGAGCTGGAGGATAAGGGCGATCTATCAGGCACGGCTGAAGTATTGGGCGCTCTTGGAAACGCCTATGCAGAGCGGTATGAGTGGGATGCGGCCATTGCCAACTACACAGGAAGCCTGGCAACGTTTGAGCAGCTTGGAGATACTTACAGCGAGGCCCAGACCAAGTTCAATATAGGCCTGGTCTACCGGGATAAGGGCGAGTGGTCCAGGGCAGTGGACCTCTTCCGCCAGAGCCTTGAGGTCTTCAACAAGATGGACGCCTCACCCTGTGCATGCATGGTCAAGATGAACCTGGGGATCATACACAGCCTCAAGGGCGAGGACATGGAGGCTGAGGAGATGCTCCTGGATGCCACAAGCTCATTTGAGGGCATGGGTGCGGTGCCGGACCTGGCTGAGTGCTACATAGCAATGGCAAGGTTCAAGCTCAGGTCGGGGCTGCCTCTGGAGTCAAAGTTCTACCTGTCCCAGGCTGAGACGCTCATATACAAGATAGACTACGAGCCCATGAGAATCCAGCTCTACAACGCCTGGGGCGAGTTCCATCAAAGCGAGTCGTTCAATGCAGAGGCCTGCTCCAACTACCAGAAGGCTCTGGCCTTGTCACGCCGCCTGGGAAATGTGGCTGAGGAGGCAAAGGCGCTGCGCAACCTTGGAAAAGTGGCAATGGCTGAGAAGAGCTATTCCGAGGCTGAGTCTAAGCTGAAGGAAGCCCTGTCCACGTTCAACCGCCTGGGAGCCATGTACGAGCTGATGTCAGTGTACGATGACATGGCAACGCTCGCACTGGCCCAGAAGGACTATGCCAAGGCTGAAGAGGTGGCCCTGCTCCTTGAAAGGGAGAGCAAGATCCTGGGGTATGTGGACTTGAACATCAAGGCGCTCATGGCTCTGGCAGATTGCGAGATTTATGCCGGCAATACTGACGAGGCAATGGAGGATTACACAGAGGCCCTGAGGCTTGCCAAGGACCACAGCGATGCTTCTTACTCCAAGACTATATACCAGCTCATAAGCAGGGTCCTGGATTACATGGACGGGTCTGCAAAGGTCGGGGCCAGGAGATCAGCGGGTTCAACCAGGCCGGCACTTGCATCGCTGCGGACCAAGCTCGAGAACAGGGATTACAGAGAGATTCTGGAGAACCTGCCTCTGGCACTGCAGAGCGAGTTCAGCAAGATACAGAACTGAATGCTGGCAGAATTAGGATGGTTCAGCACCATCCTAATCTTGGTTGAATATCATCTATTGCTGAAGCCTTCAGCCTGCTATGTTACTGCAGAGTCTCATTGGACTGGGGTGACGAGCTATTGGAATGGTCATAGCTTGATCTCTGCCTCAAAGCCCCCTCCGGGGTGGCAGTGATCATGGTCCGCCATGTGATGTTATCGAAGTACAGGGCGTCAAACCACATCCAATAGAAGCGGTTCGCATTCACGAATGAGTAGCCATCCATGTGATCGTCATACCTGTCATACGGGTCAGCCAGAATCAAGACATCATCCCAGGGATCACTTACATTGCGATAATCATATCCAACGGCTATTGCCCAGTGTCCGCTGAGGTCGATCCACTCGACCAATGTTGGGATGCCGCGCCGGATATTCGCGCGCAGGTGCTGCAGTGCAGAGCCATCGCCTCTGTCCTCAAAATCGAGCCGCACATCGAAGCCGTTCTTCTGGAGCCAGGAAGCCATCTCCTGAGGGTTGGTTCCGGGCTTTGATGAATTGAAGTCCCTGGTGCCGAGTTCGCGGGCGATCCTCATCTCGGTGCTGACATTCTCATCAATGCCGGGCAGATTGTAGAATTTTGCCAGAGAGAGCAGAGCTGCAGGGCCGCATGTATAATCTGTCGATTGCTGGTAGCCCTTCAAGCCCGGAATAAAATCTGCATTTGGAGAGGCCTCAAGGATTGATAAGTCTATTTTTGGGAACCAGGCAATATCCGATTCATTGGCCTGAGCCGGGGCGCCATCTGCAACATCAGGACCAGCGCCGGAGAAAAGCAGGATAATGCCGATGATAAAAAGTCCTGTAATGGCTAATTTCTCCATGGCTCTTTTTGCAGGGCATATCGATAATATAAAGATTATTGCAAATATGGAGCCTTGATCTCGCCACCTCTAAACAGCCACCTCAGAATGCCGTGAGCAGATCGAGGCCTGACATCATATCTATATACTTTGCAATGTCCTTCTCACAAGAGGGATAGGAATGGCAATCATTGCAGCCTCAGATATCCACCTGGGCTATATGGATAAAGACGATAAGCACAGCCTCTCAGATAAGGACAGCTTTATGGATTTTCTGGACAGGGTTGTAGATAAGAGCGATATAACTGACTTCTTTATCGTCGGCGATTTTCTGGATATGTGGAGAAGGGATGCTGTGGGTGTGACCATAGAGAACCGCGACGTCCTAGATCGTCTCCAGGAGCTGGCAATGAATATGAATGTCCATTTTATGGCAGGGAATCACGACTACCGCATCTGCAACCTGACCATGTATCCCTATCCGTTCGGCATCTCAGAGTGCACAGATCCCAAATCGGGCTTCACAATTTCTCTTGGCCATCCAGTAACTCAATACCACTTCAAGCACGGCTATGACTTCGAGCCATCCATGCTGGTGTGCGAGCCGTTCTTCAACCTCCTCTGCAGGACCAATGATGAGGTGGGTGGGTTTGAATCCAAGCTGTATGATATCTTCTCAGGCATGATCAATCGCTCTGGCGGCAGAGATATTGGCGCAGGAGCTATCCTGGCCCATCTGGAGAGCATAAATCTGGGCCTCCTTGTGGGCAGCGATATCATTGTCAAATACATCGCACCGTTTCTGAGCAGGTTTAAACTATCAGCGATTCAGGACAGGGCACTGCCGGATAAGGCTTTCCTGAATTCTGGACCAGAGAAGAGGATGAGCAAGAGCGGAAATGCCTTCAGGCTGGAAAAGCCAGCTTCCAGAGATGGGCAGAGAACAGTTCTCGTATTCGGCCACACCCATACGCCTTTCCATTACATCGATAAAGAGAACCGCAACGACATAATCAACCTGGGATCATGGGTGACGACCTATAAGGACCATAACACTTATCTGGAGATCAGGGAGGGGGTGGAGATTCTGAAGAAATATCCATATGGATTTATCAAACCAGTGTATGAACTGCCTGGCGAGTTCTCATGGATTGCTTGAGAAAGCTCTCTATGCTTTGCAGGCTCACGTTGCTTGATATGGAAAAATACTTAGCAGCTGAGAAATAAGAGTATAGCTTAATGCGCTTCAAAGTCCTTATAAGCGAAGGGGAAGATGGCTGGTTTGTGGTGGAATGCCCCTCCATTCCTGGTTGTGTCACCCAGGGCAAGACGGCAGAGGAAGCTCTCGAGAATATCAAGGATGCTATACAGGGCTGTCTGGATGTACTGAGCGAGAGGACCAAGGCCAAAGGGCATGAGAAAGTGGTGGAAGTAGTGGCCTTATCGCCAAGCTGCCCATAATTTCAGGAGCAAAGGCCGCAAAAGCTTTTAGCAGAGCAGGCTGGATAAGCGCCAGACAAACCGGTAGCCATTTTATTATGATCAAAGAAGGCTCTGCCGTCACCCTCTCTGTGCCCATGCACAGTGAACTCGATAGAGGGACTCTCAGGAGGCTCATCAGCATCGCAGGATTAACAGTAGATGAGTTCGCAGATCTGCTATAAACGATATGTGGCAACGTTCACCAGGGCATATCAATGCAGAAAGCTCTCTATGCTGTCCAAAGACATGGCATCCAATCCGCACTGCTGAAGGTGGTGTGCTAAAAGGTTGGACCTGGACCCGCCTGGATGATATACCAGGATTGACTCTGGCGAGACGTGCTCTATCATCTTAATCAGCCCTCGAAAATCCAGGTGATCGCTGATCCTGATGGTCTGGTAGGACATATCGGTCCGTCCAGTGAGCATATACTTGTTCCTTCCGCTGACTAGGTTCAGGTTCCAGGGCGTGACCACATTGATGCAGTCCTTTTGGACGCGCACAAAAGGCCCCGAGTCAGCCATGAGCTCACTGGTCAGTGCCAGGCTCTCGGCATCCATGCCGATCTCGTCCTTGTATCCCATTGCCCTGATTAAGGCTACCGCCCTCTGAGCCTTGCCAAAGGCATAGGCTCCAAAGGATGCGCCCGAATCCAGGGCCTCGAAGAACCCTGCCAGGTCATCATCGAATATGCAGGAAGGGTCCCAGGGGTCGCCGTAGTTGGCCTCGGCCACCAGGTAGTCGCACCTGGGCAGAAAGTGGTAATCTTTGACATCGCCAGTCACAACGATTTTTGTGCCAAGGTCGTTCTCCCAGGCGAAGGCTGCAGAGCCTATGGTGTGGCCTGTTGGATATGTCTTTATCTCAACATCTTTGACAGTGATGCTCTCTCCTACGGCGAAGGTTCTGCCTTTATATTTTTTGCCGTATCTTATCTCCAGAGCCCGTGCCGTCTCCACAGAGGCCACCGCCTTCTCAGAGAGCATTGCCGATTTTCCATAGTGATCGCTGTGGGCATGAGTTATAAGATAGGCATCAGGCTGAGAAGACCTCTGAGGAGACCTGCTGGTGTCTATTGAAAATAAATGAGAATCAAATTTGAGAGATAGATGCGGCGCAGGCCTGTCATGGCTGTTAAGCCTCCGCACAGGCTCCACGCCGAGATCTTTCACCTCAAAATCACCTTACTTGGAAACATCATCGATTGCCTTGGAGAGCTCGTCTTTAGTGGTCACGCCCATCCAGCGGTTGATTTCCTGGCCATCCTTCTCCAGCACCAGCGTGGGCACAACAAAGATGTTGTACTTGGAAGCCAGCTCGCCATCCTTGTCCACGTTTATCTTCTTGAACTCGGCCTTATCCTTAAGGTCGTGCTCCAGCTCTTCCATTATGGGGGTCTGCATCTTGCAGGGACCGCACCAGTCCGCATAAAAGTCCATCAGAATCGGCTTGGCCATGAAGTCACCTCATGAACCCGGCTAGCGGGAACCCAGCTAGCGGGGACCCGGTATCGGGAAACCATCCAGTGTGAGCCCAAGCATGCTGAGCCCGACTTTCGGTCGCCCGGGCTGTTGGGGTTGGTAATAGGTTGGAGTGCATCATATATCAAATTTTACGCCTATTTTGAATATTTTAGTCGTGGGCAGCACCATTGGCACCAGGCCGGTGCGAGAGCTGATCTCTGATATTATATTACTTATCCTATCCTCTCTTGCAGAGACTGTGAACCAGAGGTTGTACCCGGTCTCGTTTGGCCTGAGATAGTTATGGGATACCTCCTCGTACTCATTCACCAGCATTGCAACCCTGTCTGCCTCATCGCCTGTTACCTTCAGAGCCACAAGCACGCCGCTGAAGCCCAGCTTCCTCATCTCCAGTATGGGTCCTATCCTCCTTATGAGCCCTGTCTTCATGAGCCCATCCAACCTGGATATGACCTCGCTCTCGGGCATGCTCAGTCCATCTCCAAGGATTTGAAAAGGCCTGGATGCCACTGGAAACCCTTCCTGGACTGCGGATAAGAGCTTCCTGTCCAGATCGTCCATCGCCGCAGGCGTTTCCTTCATCGAGCCTCGAATGTACACAGCGGGTCGGGACCCAGGAAGTCGCCTGAGGCTGCATATGCCCTGGCACGGCACCCGCCGCAGGCCTGGTTGTATGCGCATGTGCCGCAGCTGCCTGTAAGTTGGCGGTCCCTCAAAGCCTTGAGCACCTCAGAGCTTTCCCAGATCTCTGTGAACTTTCTGGCCAGGATATTCCCGGCCAGAACTGGCAGGTAGCCGCAGGGGTAGACATCGCCCCTCCTTGATACGAATACGAAGCTTCTCCCTGCAAGACACCCCCCGGCACGCCTTTGCCCCAAAGAAAGGCCCGACTCAGCGGCTATGCGGGCGTACTGAGGAGCACAGGTGACCTGGATCTCGATCTTCCGGCTCGCGCATTCCCGGGCAATCTGCCTCAGCAGCTCTTCCTGGCGTTCAGCCGAGATCAGATCTTCCTCTCTGCCCCTGCCTGTGGGCACGAGGAAGAAGAAGTGCACGGCCCTGGCTCCAACCTCTTCAGCCAGGTTCAGCAGAGGCTCGATCTCGCCCTCGTTCCTGCGGGTGATGGTCATGTTGATCTGGAACTCGAGATGGCCTTTGAGGTTCTTCATGCCCCTCAAGGCTGCCTGGTAGGCACCGCTTCCGCGAGTGGCGTCATTGATATCAGGAGTTGCGCCGTCAAGGCTTATGCTGACCCTGACTATGCCGGACCGGGCGACTTTTGCCACCATATCAGGCGTCATAAGAGTGCCGTTGGTGGCCAGAGAGACCCTCAGCCCTCTGTCCACAGCGTGCCTGGCCAGAGCGAAGATGTCCGGTCGGAGGAGCGGCTCTCCTCCGCTCAGGATCAGCATTGGCTTTAGGCCGGCTACGTCATCTATGAACGCCATGGCCTCTGCAGTATTGAGCTCTCCAACAGAGGGCGTAGGCGTTGCTGAGGCGCGACAGTAGCAGCACTTGAGGTTGCATGCTGAGGTGACCTCCCAGGCTATGATCAACATCACAGGAGGCCTTTCTTGTGCAGAAGCTCGGCGTTTAGAATGGATGCGCCGGCTGCGCCCCGGATGGTGTTGTGTCCCATGGCTATGAACCTGATTCCCAGATCGCCGCCCCTTATCCTGCCCACTGAGACTGCCATTCCCTTGCCCCTGTTGCGGTCAAGCCTTGGCTGAGGCCTATCTGGCTCATCCTTGACGATTAAGGCCCTCGCAGGTTCGGTTGGCAGGTCGCCAAGTCTTGGGTTGAACTCCTGCATGGCCTTCTTTACTTCTTCAGCGGAGGGATTATCCCTCATCTTGACCCAGACAGCCTCTGTGTGGCCGTCCATCACAGGCACTCTGTGGCAGCTCGCGCTGATCATGAAGTCAGCTGGAACGATCTTTTTGCCGTCGAAGGTGCCCAGGATCTTCTGGGGCTCCATCTCCACCTTCTCCTCCTCGCCGCCTATGTAGGGTATCACGTTTCCAAGGATCGCCATTGAGGGCACGCCCTCGTAGCCTGCGCCGCTTACGGCCTGCATCGAGGCCAGGTGGACGGACTCTATCCCGAACTTCATTAAGGGCTTCAAAGCCAGGGTGAACATGACGGTTGTGCAGTTGGGGTTGGTGGTCAGGTATCCGTCCCAGCCCCTCTTCTCCTGCTGGACCTTTATCAGATCCAGGTGCTCCCAGTTGCACTCCGGTATGAGTAATGGTACGTCCTCTACCATGCGGTAGGAGCTGGTGTTGCTGGCCACGGCGCAGCCTGCCGCAGCGAAGGCGGGCTCGGCGGTCTTGGCCTCATCCGAGGGCAGTGCCGAGAAGACTATGTCTGCATCGACCTCATTTGGGTCGACGTTTACCACAGTCATCTCTGCCACGTCTGCAGGAAGCTCGCTCTCAAGGCGCCACCTGGCAGCCTCTTTGTACTTCTTTCCAGCACTCCTCTCAGAAGCCGCAAGGCTTGTCAGCTCGAACCAGGGATGGTTTGCCAGTCCCTCGATGAATCTCTGTCCTACAGCGCCTGTTGCACCTAGAACGCCTGCTTTGATCTTGGCCATTAAGAATCACCTAAACAGGAGTGGCCCTATCTGTAGAGCGGTATATATTTCTTGTGACCTTGAGAGGGGAGAAACGAGCGCGATGCAAAAAGTAAGCCTGGGTGCAGGCTTGTCAGGTCTACCAGGCTTAGGACCTCCTCATTACACATCTGTGTTCGAAGAGCTTTCGAATATTACATTGCAAGGCCCGTACAGAAGAAAGATCTGGAGGCCACTATGAAAAAGTGCTCAGCGACCTCAGGAGAGAAGTAGCTTATTATGCGCTGAACCGGCACGTCCCGGACAATGACATACAAGCGGAGGACTCTGCCTTATAGGGCTTAAAAACGCTCCTTCTCTTGCCCTGTCTGTGGGACTGGCAATATCAAGACTGGCTTTTCTGGTAATACCGGGATATGGCCCCACATGGGCATATGCCTGCCAATGGAGGTGATAGCGTCCGGAGAACCTGCATTTTTCAAATAGGCTTGCGGCTAATTCATGCGCTGCATAGAGGATAGAAACTGCTTTAAGCAAGATGAATACTAAATGTAAAAGGCGAAAGCAATGGCCGACAACGAGCGGATTCAGAAGAGCGAAAATGCATCAACGACTCCCACTACAAGGGAACCTAACTTTTCAGAAGAGCTTACTGGAAATATGATGTTTCTTTTGGCTTCCATAGTGGAGTCCTCGGATGACGCCATTATCACAAAAACCTCCCGCGGTATCATTACTTCTTGGAACCGCGGTGCAGAGAGGATTTATGGGTTTCTTGCCAGTGAGGTCATCGGCAAGCCTATCTCCATTTTAATTCCACCTGGCTACACAGATGAAGTGCCTTCAATCCTGGAGCGCATAAATCACGGAGAGAGCATACACCATTATGAGACAGTGCGAAGGAGAAAAGACGGCCAAACCATCCATGTGTCCGTAAGCATCTCGCCAATAAAGGATAAACAGGGCCAGATCATCGGGGCTTCCACCATCGCACGAGACATCACTGCTGAGGTTTTCGCCCGAAAGCAGGCTGGGGAGAAAATGGGCACTGCCTCTCAATATGCACGGAGCCTTATCGAAGCGTCCCTTGATCCATTTGTAACCATCAGCGCCGATGGAAAGATCACAGACGTCAACGAGGCCACAGTCGAGGTCACCGGGGTTCCCAGGGAGCAGCTGATAGGCACCGACTTCTCAGACTACTTCACAGAGCCTGAGAAGGCAAGGGATGGCTACCAGCAGGTCTTCGCCCAGGGCTTTGTCACAGACTATCCCCTGACCATCAGACACAAGAACGGCCGGCTCACTGACGTCCTCTACAATGCCAGCGTCTATAAAGATCCCCGCGGTCACGTCCTGGGGGTATTCGCAGCAGCCAGGGATGTGACTGCACGGAAGAGAGCTGAGGCGGAGCTCTCTGAGCAGCGCAAGAGAGAGCTGGACAGGCTGGCTGACCTGGAGAAGTTCCAGAAACTGACCGTAGGAAGGGAACTCAAGATGGTGGAGTTGAAAAAGGAGATTGAGGAGCTGAAGAAAGAGAATGAGGCTCTCAAGAGGAGATCAGTTTAGGAAGCATGTGCATGGCAGAGCTTGGACAAACACCATCAGAACTGCGTGAGCGCCTTGAGGCCCTTGAGGAGACTCACAGGGCAACATTGAATATTTTGGAAGATTTTGAAGAAGAGCGCTGCAAATACAGGCTAATTCAAAAGGCAACCCTCAATCTCCTTGAAGATATGGATGAAGAGCGCAAAGGGCTGGATGGGACCCAGAGAGCCCTCCTGAACATGCTCGAGGACATCGAGGTGGAGCGGGTCAAGGCTGAACAGGCTACAGCGCTCCTGGCCAGGTCCAACGCCGAGCTTGAGCAGTTTGCCTATGTCGCATCTCATGATCTGCAGGAGCCCTTGCGCATGATATCCAGCTATGTACAGCTTTTATCCAGGCGCTATAACGGCAAGCTGGATAAGGATGC
>DATMZB010000114.1:0-2640 GCA_035560655.1 Methanotrichaceae archaeon
GGATGGTAATGGCAAGCGATATAGATCCAGATACCAGAGGCCATTTTACCGAATGGAACGGAACGAGCTATCATTCCAGGATACTGAAGTATCCTTTGAATGTCTCAGCAAGCAAAGAGGTTACCCTTCCCAAAGGGGGCATAATCCATATAGGATCAGATATGATTGGTGATGAATTCAATGTCGCATTCAGGCAGCGGACTTCCTGGGATGATGAAACTCTGCAAGAAGGCCATATGTACCGCATAATTGTAACTTTTAGATTAGCCCCCCGTGTGTAAAATGAACGTGCTCAATATCCTAGTGGGACGTTAAATACTGATCAAATAAAATCACTATCAAATGACATGGCGGTTCAGCCTCAAACCCGCCAAAAGGGAGATTTCCTACCGCGTATTGAGCATGTTCTGTAAAATGTATAGATAACTGGTAAAACCCACATCCTGCACGTCCCCCTCTCAAACATAGTACTTTTCGCAGTCAGAGCCGACCAACTTTATAATTTTAGGACTTACGCAGTTGAATAAATGATATCATGTCTTCATCGGGGATCATCTGTTGCGGGATAGATGCAGGGGATTATCGACGATGTGCCGTTGCTAAGTCCAGTTGCTTTTCCATCCCTATCGTAGGAGTTAGACCGATCTATTATTTGAGCCCCGCAATGCAGCAGCGCAGCTTTCAGGTCATCCATCTTTACAGGTTTTGCGATATATCCGTCCATGCCTGCATCCAGGCATTTCTCTCGATCGCCTTCCAATGCATAGGCAGTGAGAGCTACGATCATCGGTCCATTGCGCCAGCGTTTATGTATCTCCCTGGTAGCCTCCAGACCATCCATCTCGGGCATTTGGATATCCATAAGCACCAGATCATAAGCTCGGATTTCCAGCGCTTTTAGAGCCTCAATGCCATCGGCAGCCATATCAGCCCTATATCCCAATTTCTTTAGCATCTGCATTATGACCTTCTGGTTGACGGCGTTGTCCTCAGCCATGAGTATGCGCATATCAGCATGCGAACTGCTCCCGGGATGAGAAGGAGCAACTTTTGGCTTTGGCAAGGGATCTAATGAAACATCAACCGGCAACGCGAAATGGAATGTAGAACCAATGCCCACCTCACTTTCAGCCCAGATCTCGCCATCCATAATCTCAGTGAGACGTTTGCTTATAGCCAGGCCAAGACCTGTGCCACCATACTTGCGGGTGGTGGACATGTCCACCTGACTGAATGATTTGAATAGCTTATCCATTCTCTCCTGAGGTATGCCTATGCCAGTATCCCTGACTGCGAAGTGAAGCCTGCATCTGCCGTCCGCCAAAGCCTGGGAAGTGATGGAGACCTCTACTTGACCATTCTCTGTGAACTTGACAGCGTTTGAGAGCAGATTGACCAGGATCTGCCGGAGCCTCGTAGGATCGCTTAGAACGGTGCTCGGCACAGAACCGCCCATTAAATAGACCAGGCTCAGGCATTTCTCTGCTGCCTTTGGTCCCATCATATCGAGCGATTCCTCAATGCAGGACCGCAGGTCTAACGGCTGATGCTCCAACTCCATCTTGCCGCTATCTATCTTGGAGAAGTCGAGGATATCATTGATTACAGAGAGGAGGGCATCGCCGCTGGACCGTATGGTCTCAATGCACTCACGTTGTTCCTCTGCCATGTCCATATCCAAGAGAAGACCTGTGAGGCCAATGACTGCATTCATAGGCGTCCTGATCTCGTGGCTCATGTTGGCCAAGAACTCCGATTTGGCCTGGTCGGCAGACTCAGCAGCCTCCTTTGCACTCTTCAGCGCCGCCTCCATCTGCTTGCGCTCAGTAATATCGGTGATGGCTATCCGGTACTGTCTGCCATTTGATATTCTATCTTTGGTGGTTACGCCCACGATGTGAGCATAGACTGTAGACTCTTCATCACTGACCAGACTCAATTCAATGGTCTCCTTGACAGATGTCTTAAAGGCTTTTTTGAGGAAACCATTGAATGAAAGCCGGTCCTCTTTTGCTACAAAGAGCTGGAAACGCCTATCCAGCAGGCTACGTCTCTCTTGGCCCAGGAGCGCGGCTCCAGCACGGTTGACCTCCATGACCACTCCATTATCGTCAAGAGTAAACAATCCCAGTGGGGCAAAATCATAGAGATCGGAGTACTTTGTCAGCGCTTCATCTGCAACCATCTTGGCGCGCTTCAGCTCCTCATTCTGCATCTCCAGCTCAATCTGGTGGACCTGAAGCTCATGAACCAGTGCCAGGGCGTCTACGCATTCCTCTGCCATGGAATTGACTGGGTTCCTTTTTCCATCCTTTAAAAGCTTCTCAGCCTGTTGGCGTAGTTCCCCCAGTCTCAATTCTGCTTTCTCATTCTCCATGGCTTATTCCTTCGCAAAAGGGTTATGAGCTACCCTTAGAGGTCGACACTTGCACAGCATTTTTTCCAGCTAGTTCATTTTCAGTAGCCTGTGCCTCATCACTCCGCTTGAACCCAGTAAGGGGAATCTCAATCCTCTCCAAGGGAGGCCGATAGAAATTCAACGGCTTGATCTGGACCGTTCAATCTCAGCATTCGAAAATACTGAACTTAATCGAATAGTCCCGATATCCCTTCGAGGCATTACTGCCCACTATATTTTAG
>DATMZB010000115.1:0-2652 GCA_035560655.1 Methanotrichaceae archaeon
TGACTAATTTCTCTAATCCTTGGCGCTCGATATCGGTCAAGCTTATCGATAAAGGCTTTGGTCCTGGTATATTTTTCACCTTTCCTCAAAATCTAATTTACCTATTACATGTGTAGATCTATTTAAGCCTTTATGCACTAGTTTCTAGATCGCCATGAACCACACGCTGCAGCATACACCCACTCCACATTCAGGCGGAGTTTGAGCGTGCTTGGCCTTGATCTTTGGGTTCTTTCGGAATGCATTCACAGAGACGATCATCCCAGATCGGGGTTCCACCTTCATGATATTCGCTTCAAGGCCATAAAAAGCTCTGATACAGGCTTCAGCATCAAATGAGCTGGATTCTATAGCAAGAGAGAATATGCCAGCGGTCTTCGCACAGGCAAGGACCTCATTCGCCTGTATTGTAGCGCCCCCCGATGTCTTCGATATTACCCCCTACGATCTGAAATAGCCATCGAAAAGATTCACAGGGACATGGGTATGATATCGATCCATGATGAAGTCTGGACCAGTCCGAGATTCATGGCAATTCCACGATCAGGAGAATCGGAAGCCTGATTAATGTCTTGGCACATCAATGACGGCCAGACACACTGAGAAGGCCGACCCCTTCGGCAATTTTATCATTGAGAATGAGCAGATCCCTTAATATATTAGGCAGAGATTGATAAAAATAATGATAATGCTCAATGGAGACTATTCACCTCTGGAAGAGATGCTGAAGATAGAGGCAATGAAGATAGAAGTGATTGGGATAGGGCCCGCATTATAACAGACAATAAATAAAGAGTGGGAGCAAATCCCTGACACTTGCATGACAGGATATGATCCCGGCGATTTATACCTCCGGCCAGGATACATCAGCCCTGAAGAAGATAAGACATATAGAGCCTCTCTGTGATCTTCATATTGGCGATCTTATCCATATCCAGGGTCTGGAACTCATCGCCCATAGGTATGGGCTCAATATGTATTGGCCCCACAGTCTTTGGCATCAGCCAGGAGCTTCTTCCGTTTAATGATACATCTGTATCCCTATCTCCTGCTACTACGTTGAGCTCAACACCTATATCTGCTGACTTTTCAGTTCCATTGCTGGTGACCAGATCATCGAACCTGTATATGGGCGCCATGGCGAGATCATCGCTGTTCTTAGGGGTCGTCCTGTTCCACCAGGAGTTCAGGCTGGATTCTATATAGCTCCATTTATTTAGATGCTTGAGCAGCAGGTCGTCCTTCAGGCTGGTATCAATGCTATCGTTCTCGCCTGCTGGAACTCTCAATACCTTTCCACCTAGCTTCAGGGACTGCAAGGATGATGCGAGAGATCCTGTATAGCTTATGTTCTTCAATGCGAGCGACTGCACAGCCAGAGCATCCATATTGGAGGTTCTGGCCAGGCTCTGGCCTGAGTCGATGCTATAGGCAATCCCCAGCTCGTTTTTTTCACCCGCTGATATATCTTTTCTTAAAGCTACCTCTTCTCCTGCGGCATCTACCCTGCCAGTTAAGGTATCATCATTTGAATCAATGGCAATCTGATTGTCTATTGAGCTTTGGTTTCCCTCTGACCAGCCGGCACCAGTTAAAGATATATCCAGTCTGTCTATGTCGACTACATTGGTGTAATCGATATCGTTTAGCTCTGTGTTGTCACGTACCGTGGCCCCATTTGTAAAATAGCTGTTGTGAATGGATATGTACCCTGATGATACAGGCATCAAAATGAGAAAAATAGAAAGGATCAATGCCCTCATCATACCAACCTTATCATCTTGTTCTTGGACTCTCCCCAGTAGCAGGTCTCGCCATTTTTGGTAGAGAGGTGGGGGTGGTCAAAGGTGATCTCATGCTCTAGGTTCTTGAGCTTGTCTATAGTTACGCCATTGCCGAGCTCAGATACAGAGTCATCAACTATATTTCCGACCTTATCCGGGTTATGGATCCAGTCGAGGATATCATCAGGCAGGAAACTGTCATCTGTAGACGTCATAGAGAAAGAGTCTGACCCGTTTGTATCAGGAGATATCTCCAGGGAAGACTCAGCCATGCCTGCTGCATCGGATGAGCTGGCAGAGCCCTGTCCAGGCTTTGGAATGATATCTATATTTGAGAAATGACCTTCTGTCATGTTCTTAGGATCGATGAAATTATCGAGATATTGATTATGAGTCATGCTAACTGAGAATTTATAAGGAAACTTCAGGCTCTCGGTTATGATGCTCCCAGTGGTATTCAGCTCACCGTTCTCATCCAACATTGTCAGATAAGAGGAGCTGGTGAAACTTACATCATCTACATTGGAGGCGTTCAGGCTGGATATGAACTCCTTATGGCCAATTACCGAATCCACTGTCTTGTGCACGTCCGAGAACATGCCCATGCCCTCATCGCCATGGGCTGTGGCAAAAAGCTCATCATTGCTGGTCCATGTTGACTGGCCCATAGACAATGGCAATAGGAACACTGCTATTAAGGCGATCTTGATCAGTTCAGACATTTCCACCTCCAAATCGAAAATGAATAATGAAGGGGGCTTCATGCCCCCCCTCTAAATTATTTGTTTATGATATTTGCAGTTTACGGGTCCAATGGGAAGTCAGGTGTCAGTGCTGGTGGGCTGGGCAACTGTGGGAGTCCTGGGCA
>DATMZB010000116.1:0-6128 GCA_035560655.1 Methanotrichaceae archaeon
TGTTGAATGAACAAGCTAGCCCGGATTGTAGCGGTTTTGAGAACTGTATCAGCGATGCACAGATGGCCGTTTTAGACAGTGATATCGGCCCAAAGGACCCTGTTAATTTTGATGATCTCATGGTCAGGCTGGAGGCCTGTCAGAAGAACCTGCCTCCGCTATATCAAATTACGGCATCAATGCCTTTCATAAATAAACTCAGCCTTCTGGGATCTGACGGCTTCAAAAATATCCTTCTCCGCGATCCAGACAGGGTGGGCACTGCAGGGCTGATGCTCGATATAGCCCACGCTCTTCTCCAGGTTGGGGAAGGCTATTTTGAAAAGTCAACTGCTGCATTCCAAGAGGTCATATCTGATCTCTATGATGGATTTCTTTCATCGTGGGATGGTAAAGTGATCCTATCTCCGGACGTCGTAGGGATACCTCCCCTAGCGAAATGGGGCAATCCCGAATCAGGGCCTTATACCTGGCCGGTGGGTGCAACATCCGCCTTCGGCCTGATGACGGCTATAGTGAATCTTCCCCCTGCACACTCCAGACTGGGGCTTCTTGCATGGCCAGTACTTGCCCACGAGACTGCAGGCCACGACATACTCGGCGCAAACAGAGGACTGGCACCTGAGCTGGCGAATGCGGTTAGGAATCTGGCTGAGAAAGCAGGCCTAAGCCCAATCATTTCAAAATACTGGGCAGACCGAATCGATGAAACTGCCTCAGATGTCATGAGCATGCTGAACATGGGTCCCGCTGCAGGTCTTGGCCTTGTAGGCTATTTTAAAGGGGCTAATGCGGCATATAACGGTAAGTCCAAGCTTCGCACTCTGGGATATGAAGATGACAATCACCCCGCAGATATCCTCCGCGGGTACCTGGCCTCATCCGTAGTCCGTCTGCTGAAGTTCAATGGAGCAGAAGGCTGGTCTGATTATCTCATGGCTGAGACCGATAAAGATGCCTTAAACTCAACAATTCTGATAAATGCCAGGGTTTTATCGGATAAGCAAGATAGAACGGAGATTAAAAGAGTAGTGGGAGATGAGATCAGCCTCGACGAAGCCAGGGCATCTGCTGATCTGGTAGCCAATATCATCGTACGGCAGCCGCTGATCAGCATGGAGAATCACTCCCTGGGCGACATACAAAACTGGTACGATCAGGATGAGCGGATAGTCGAAACGCTGAGCCCACTTATGACCACTGCCAAACCGCTGCCTAAGCGCCAAGCCCATGGCACCTATGCAGCCCACGCAGTAGCTGCAGCCGTTATGGAAGCGATAAAGAGTGATGCGAATATATCGCTGATCTTCGATAGGATGCAGGGAATGCTGAGGGATATGAACAGAGAGAACTCCTCATGGGGACCCATCTATGTAAAGTACCCAAGCGATATTCGTGCACTCAGGACATATACTCCAGGAGATGATGAGGTTCTGCTAAAGTAAGCATCCTCCTTTTTTTGATTGGATCTATTGATCCGACTGCACTGAGTATGGCTATTCCGCCGTACTTGAGCCTGACTGATAATAGGCGGTCATGCATATCCAGACCAGCGGTATCTAGAGCATCATCTGCGTAAAGCAGTGATCACAAAAAATTTCCCCGGCAGATTCCCTTTAGTATCCCACTTGATTGATGTGAGCCCTGACTTTTCAAGCAGTTCTTGCATCTCTCTTTGAGAGTACACCCTCAGATCGCCGCCCTTGTTGAACGGGGTTTTGATGATTAAATTTGCAAGGAACCTCAATGGCTCCGGCGCCCAGGGATCTGCAATTATCACATTCCCGCCAGGTCTCAGGACACGTCTCATCTCCATCAGGACACGCTGAGGGTTGGGGTAATGGTGAAAAGAAGCAATGCAGGTAACGATATCAAAGGACTCATCTCTCCAGGGCAGATGCTCTGAGTCTCCCACCCGTGAATGCTCCCTCGGCCTGAAGACCGGGGCTTCTATCGACTTTACGAAGAGATTGCATTCCCAATCTCAGAACGTAGATATATCCCCAGAACTAAATAGATTGCGGGAACAATGTCGTGGAAGAGACGAGGGGCTATCCATCCCCGGTGTCCGGACTAAAGGTCCGGACTCTTCCGACGTAGTCGGAAGGCCTAAAGACCGGGGACTTTCGCCCCTCTGTGCTCCCTGACGAAGTTAAAGCATACTTGCCTTGGCTGCAGATTCCTTCGCTGTAGTTTGGTTCATCTCAATCTCAGATAAGATCTGCACGTAGAGGTCTCTGTCCAGGCTATCCTTTCCAGTCCCAAACAACCATCTCTCCAGCGACCGATCTCTATCCTCGAACCTCGATGAGCTCTCTCCAGCTTGTGCCAGAACGACTCCCTTGTAGACAGAAACCCTGTCATAGCCTTTCAGGCCAGTGCCTTCCACTATGAATCCGCGGTAGCCAAGGCCAGTGCTTGCAAACTCCGTCTCAGTCCTGTTCAGGGCTTGGAGGCTCTTGAGGAAGGTCTCCTCCTCCGAAGAGGTCAGGTTCCAGTTAGGGTTCTCCCTACCGCTGTAGACATCCAGCACTACTTGCAGCGCTCCATTCCCATTGCTGCTTGAATTCCCCTTACTAGTTTCGTTCTCTAGTCCTGAGACATTCGGCAGCAATAACCCCGCAAGCAACGCTGATAAAATTAAGGCTGTAATAGCATTGAGTCTCATTACTTTCCCCCCTTGAGTGTTAGCCCTTAAGATATTGAAGCTTTGCATAAATCACTCAGATCCCGGACCTGAGCCATCTGCTGGCATTCCACGGATGACAAATGCCTTCCGGATCTCAGCCCTGGTCCCGTCCCCTCAGCTCTTCAAATCTCTGCTGTATCCTCTTCCAGTGAGAGCCCGTCCAGTATACCTTCCCGCAGCTCTGGCACCGCCATGCTGGCTCATCAGATAAGTGCTCTGGCCTGATTCCCTCTTCAGCCGTCACCAGCGGGCCATTGCATACCGTACACCTCCTGGGTTTCATCTCTAGGCCTATCCCGGCGCTTGAGATCTCTCTCAGCTGGTCTTCAAGCTGGTCTGACTTGATGAGCATGCAGCTGGCTCCAGCCCGGGCACATGCTTCTGCCAGCCCCCTATCCCTGGTGATCAGTGTCCTGTCTTCTTTCAGGGCCAGGTTCAGCAGCTCTGGGTCATCTGCATCTCCTGGATTGGACACATCATGCCCTGCAATTCTTAGCCACCTCCCAAGGCGGATCATCATCTGATCTACTATGAAGCCGGTCACCATATCATATTAGATCCGCAACTATTTATTGATTGATTTTCCAACATCCCTGGAAGGCGATGAGAGAACCATGAAGAAGGCGATGAGCAATGTCGATGTAGAGGCCATAGTGGCCGAGCTGAGGGCCAAGCTTTTAGGCGGCTTTGTAGGCAAGGCCTACCAGCAGTCCTCGGATACCATATGGCTAACCATTCAGACCAGGTCGGACGGCAGGCAGGACCTGCTCATGGAGGCCGGACGCAGGATCCACCTGACAAATAAAACCAGGTCGGCATCCAAGACGCCTCCCCAGTTCCCAACGATGCTCAGGAGCCATCTCTCCGGAGGCAGGATCGCGGATATCCAGCAGTTCGATTTCGACAGGTTGGTGGAGATCACAGTTGAGAGGGGCGGAGGCTGCGAGTACTTGATAGTGGAATTATTCCCAAAGGGCAGCATGGTGCTCCTGGACTCATCCAGGCATATACTCACGATGCTCAGGAAGATGGTATATCGGGGCAGGAAGATGGCTGCAGGTGAGGAGTACATTTACCACCAGGGCCAGCTCGACCCCAGGACAGTGTCCAGAGGGGATCTTTCAGCCCTTCTGGCCACATCTGAGCAGGACCTGGTAAGGACCCTGATCAGGTGCTTGAGCATGGGTGGCACCTACAGCGAGGAGGTCTGCCTGCGCTCTGGAGTCGATAAAAACCTGCCTGCTGCAGAGCTTGACACCCCTGAGATAGACAGGATCTATGCTGCCCTGACAGAGGTCTTCCAGCCAGGCACCATAGATCCTCATATAGTGCTGGAAGAGGGCGAGCCGGTGGACGTACTGCCTGCACCTCTCAAGCTCTATGAGTCCCTGGAGAGAAAGGATTTTCCTAGCTTTAGTGAAGCCCTGGATGCCTACTTCGTGGACAAGGCTGAAGTGCCAAAACAGAACCCTATAGATCGGAGGATAGAGATCCAGCTCAAAGCCATTCAGGAGTATGCAGCCAAGGAGAGGGAGTATGTAGCCAAGGGCGAGCTGATCTACCAGATGTACGGCGATGTGGAGTCCATCCTGAATATCATCTCTGGGGCAAAGGCCAAGGGCTTCTCTTATGGCCAAATATTTGAGAAGATACATGGATCAGGCCTGGACCGGGCTAAATATCTGATCTCTCTTGACCATACAGGCGAGCTGAAGTTCGACCTGGATGGAAATGAGCTTGAGCTCAATGCCGAGCTCTCAGTTCCCCAGAACGCCCAGCGCTACTATGACCGCTCCAAAGAGATGTCCAGAAAAGGCAAGGGCGCAAGAGAGGCTCTGGAGATCACAGAGCAGCTCAAGGCGGCCAAGGGACAGCCTAAGAAGACAAAGACCGTGCATACCTATGCCTACAGGAGAAGGAAGCTCAAGTGGTATGAGTGCTTTAGGTGGTTCTACTCGTCAGACGGCCTGCTAGTCCTGGGCGGCAGGGATGCTGACAGCAACGAAGAGATCTATGCCAAGTACCTGGAGAAGAGGGACTTCGTCTTCCATACTGACGCCCCTGGCGCCCCATTGACAGTGGTCAAGACCGAGGGCCAGCCGGTCCCTGAGACGACGCTGCAGGAGGCGGCCCAGTTTGCAGTCAGCTACTCAAACCTGTGGAAGGCAGGGCTTGCGGCAGGCGACTGCTATATGGTATCTGCAGACCAGGTGAGCAAGACCCCAGAGAGCGGAGAGTTCCTCAAGAAGGGTGCGTTCGTGATCAGGGGCGAGAGGAGGTACTTCAAGGATACTCCGCTTGGCCTGGCAGTAGGGCTCTCTGAGGGGATGCTCATAGGCGGGCCGGTTCCAGCTATCAAGCCCAGGATCGATCCTGGAGTCGAGATCGAGCCTGGAGAGTATAATTCCGATGACCTGGCCAAGAGGATATACAGGATATTCTCGGAAGAGGTGGATGATCGGGCCTTCCTTAAGTCGGTGGCATCAGTGGATCAGATAGTCCAGTTCCTTCCGCCTGGGGGATCGAGGATCAGGGACCAAAAGGCTGCTGTTGCAGAGCAGTGATTGGCTCTGACTACCTTTTTCTCAGATTACCTTAGTGAAATCAGACTCATCATTGGCATATCCAGCAAAACAAGATGTATTCCTCGCTGGCTTTCTCATTAAGGTTTTCTTATTCTAGACTGCCAACTTCTAGCTCACCAGGAACCCAGAAGGCAGACCCCTCCTTACCAGATCTTCTCCAGATATTGTCCTCTGGTGGCCTTGATCATCAGCCAGTACCAGGCCGTCCATCCTCCATTCTCCGGCCTCAGGCAAGTCGGGCAATGCCACGCTTGCCTTGAAGAAGCCGTCCTCTTTGGACCCTGAGACAAGATTCTTTTGAGAGAAGACTGCCTCTGCAGTCTGCGATCCAGTTGGGCTTTTGAACCTGGCCATAGTCAGCCCCCTGCTTGATAATCCGCTCCAATCATCAATTATGTGGGCGGTCATGTTGACCTGCCTTGAAGATGCTGCATTGACAACACTGGGCTCTAGATCCAGGCCCAGTAGGTTCGGGGGCTGGATGTCCTTGGACATGTACATATCAGCCTGGGGGCTCGTATCCTGGGGGTCCTGAATGCATGGCCCTCCTGCAGGGCATGAGGTGCTGCTGCCCAGCTGGATGTTCTTCTGTATGGAGAATGTTCCAACCAGATCATCTACGCTCTTGCCGTACGTCGCAGCATGTATCTCAGCTGCAGCTGCGTAGCCTGCCAGAAAGAGCACCATCAATAGACAAAGCTTTGAGACTAACTGAATCACCGGAAGCAGGATATCCATCCATAAGCATAAGACTTTCCGTTCGAGGTCTACTCCCATTCAGAATGTTCTTAAAAACTTCAGGACATTCTTAGAAAGTTATAGATTATGCCATTTTGGCTGAATAGCATCAAAGG
>DATMZB010000117.1:0-4281 GCA_035560655.1 Methanotrichaceae archaeon
CAATGGAGGTATTACCTTGCCATACGATAACATAGAGGAACTGCCCAAGAGCGTACGTAATCTACCAAAACCGGCTAAGGCCATTTATCTCAAGGCCTTCAACAGCGCATGGGATGAGAACGGCGACGACAGCGGCACCGAGCTGCGAGATTCAGCTGCACATGAAGCTGCCTGGTCTGCAGTGAAACAGGAATATGAGAAGGATGAGGATACCGGGGAATGGGGCAAGATTGGAGACAATGCCAGCAAGTCCCGGCGTCCAATAAGACACCGCAGGAGATGATGTCAACTTTGAGAGGGGCGATGTTCAGGGTCGGAGACGAGAACGGATTGCCTGAACAAGATCGCATAGAAGAGCGAGCTGACGAGGACCAAAGCCTGAGAATGACTGCGGCAACCTCATCAGCCATCTCGTCACGGCTGCTATTCTAAGAGATATTAGCTATATCATTTCAGCTTCACAATTCAGACTGTCCTTAAAGCCTGTATCTCATCTCAGAGCGCTCTATCAGCTATTCTCCAGATGGATATTGTGAGCGATACATTTTACAACCGGCAGATTCATGAAGATATGCCGCAGTAGGATGGAGATCTGGCGATATGGGAGGGCCAGCCTTCTTAGGTTAGCCAGTTTGCTGCCTGGTGCAAGGAAGCGCTCTGGAGTTCTCCTGGTCTGGAAGGCTGGCTAAAGCTTGGGCAGGAGAGGTCCCAGGAGAGTGGTGTTGAGCTCAGATTTCCTCCTGCCTAGGCATGTTTTGCCCATCGTTTAGCCTTCGACAGGCATAGATTCCGAGCACCTGGAGGGCTATATATCTGTTTATGAGGAATTATGATACTTTCATAACCGGCAGCATCCGCTGCAAGAGCACGGGCGCGTTCGCTGGAGGCATCCGTCTTTCAGCTTAATCCCAGGGGCCAGACAGGCCTTGCTGGCAATATCAGGAAAGGATAAGGCAATATCAGGAAATGGAAGGAGGAAGCCGGCCCGGCACCGTGCAGGATGGAGGAATGCTCGGCGTGCCGGGACGACCGCATGGCATCCCGCAGAGGTGGTTGGATCGACGTTGGACTTCTCGTGGGATAGACCTGCCCGCTCTGGGCAATAGATGCTTGGGCCCGGAGAGGTATAAATCTGTTTGAGATTGGTTATGAAGAGTTATGAAATTGTGAGGCGTTTGCATTTTGAGCCGGATCAGTCAAGGCTATAAGATCAATGGATAAAGATCTGGCATAGAGCTAATACCCTGGCCACCCATAACATGAGATTGCAGGCCAAAGCAGCAAGGCCCAGGTAATAGTGCTCTAATCTATCGTGCCTAGGAAGGATCTTCCTAAAAGCCTCAGTTCAACCAAAGGATCTATCAACAGCTACAGATTATCTTCCATTGATAAATCTGCCCAATCAATATTTACATATTTACTAGCCAAAGCCTTCAGGTCGTCATAATCGCCGGAAGTCGCCTCAGCCAGAAATTCTGCAACCTCTTCTTCTCTGCCAGAATCAATCAGGGCTTGCTTTACAATTCCGAGAGCGGAAAACGTTCTGCCGAATGGTCCATCAAGATCGTTCAAGATTCGCATGTATGCCTCCTCACACATCAGATTCTATCTCTCTGGTGGCGATTATGGCGCCATCCTGCCTTCATGGCAGCTCGAAACATAATTGAAGTCGATATCTAGAAGGTATGCTTAGTATTTATCATTTGCCAAAAATATATATGGCCCCTGGTTTTCCAGCTATCAACAATATGGCTGTAGACAAGTCCAGTTCAACCGTAATGACATCCCTACCTATTGGGATAGGCAAAAACCACCCATGAGCCCCAGGATAGGTCTCATTATGCGATGAAGACCAAGATATCAACCTGTTAAGTCTAGATTTCCATGGGAACGATATCCATTCTCACAGGTAAGCGGGCAGAAGGCCACTCACGGCAGTAGGCTCAGACACATGGCATCCAGTCTGTGCTTATGGAGCCGCAGGTGCTGTTGTCCCAGAGCTGGACGAACTTCTCTATTGAGAAGACCCCCACCAAGTCCTCAACGCTCCTGGCATACTCCGTATGCCGCCCGTGGCTGTCGGGCACAGGATTTGCTGACATCCAGGCTATGTGGGCCTTTCCTATGACATTGGAGTTGATGCTGGCCACCAGGCCGCCGCCATAGCTCTCAGGCCCAAATGATTGAGTCCTGAGCTGAGTGTCCCTCTGCAGGTGCTCTGCATCGGAGTACGACTCTGTAAACGCCGCTCCTGCATCGTAGTTGACCATAGTGGTAGATGAGCTCCATTTTTTATCGTCATTGCCAAAGCCCGTGTAGAAGCTCAGTGGCATCTCAGCCGCAGAGCAGCATACCAGGGCTGTCATGGCCAAGGCTGCCAGGACCAGCATCATCTTCACTCCGCCATCACCCAATCATCGATGATTGACGAAGGTGTTATTAAAGGTGGTGGCTGATCTTTTGAAATTGTCGAAGGACGGGCTCAGGGAATCTGCGATGAGCCGGAGGACCAGTCCTCCCAGTTGGGCGCTCCGCTTGGCCTGGACTCCCAGCTTGATGCGGATGCCGAGCCTGATTCGCCTGTAGCGAGCTCTTTATTTTTCTTGGCGATATCATAAGACGGGTCAATCTTTAAAGCCCTGTTGTAGCATTCTATTGCCTCATCGTACCTTTCGAGACCATAAAGTGCCAGTCCTTTGTTGTTCCAGGCCTTTGCATTGGACGGGTCGAGGTCGATGACCCTTTCGAAACACGATATTGCATCCTCGTACTGGCCATCCATGGCCAGAGTGTACCCTTTGTTGGCCCAGGCTTCCTTATAGGATGAGTCTATGCTTAATGCATTATTGAAGTCTGCAAGAGCCGCTTCGGTTTGGCCGTATCCCACAGACCTGGCAAGGCCCCTGAAGTTCCAGGCCTCTTTCAGGTTTGGATCTATCTCTATGGATTTATTGAAATCCGCCATGGCCTGATCATACTTGCCAAGGGCTGAGAGTGCATATCCCCGGTTGGACAGAGCATCAGCATATCTGGGGCTGAGGCTGATGGCTTTATCATAGCAGGTGATGGCCTTTTCGTTCTGGCCCAGGCCAAATGAATAGGCCAGGCCTTTGTCGTTCCATGCCTTGGCGTTGTCTGGGGTGAGATTTATGGCCTGGTCATAGCTGGAGATGGCATCTTCATAGTTTTTGCTGATATATGACTGATAGGCCTTTGCCATCCAGCTGTCTGCGGTGCTGTTCTCTCCCAGGGCCGGGAGGACGCATGACGATGCTAATAATAGGATGATCAGGATGCTGAGCTTCATGTGTGCTCATATAATTTAGGGGTAAATATCTCTGTTGCTGGAGATTAATCACAGGTATATACAGCATTGAATGACCTGATGATCACTATAGAATGGACCACGATAGAATAGATCACGATAAAATGGGTCTGAGGCAAATCCTGGCCAGAGGCTCAAACGCATGGCATCCAGTCTGTGCTTATGGATCCTGTGGTAGAGTTATCCCAGAGCTGGACGAACTTCTCTATTGAGAACACTCCTACCAGATCCTCAACGCTCCTTCCGTACTCGACATGCCTGCCCCGGCTGTTTGGAATGGGATTAAAAGAGGCCCATGCTATGTGGGCCTGGCCCACCACATTGGAGTTGATGCTGGCCTCAAGAACAGCGTTGCCTTCGGGTCCCGGCGGCCTGTCATTGGGATCGTAGTACCTGGTTTTAACCTCTGTGTCCCTATCCAGTTGCTCTACATCTGCATACTTCTCGCTTAAGGCTGCGCCTGCCTGGTAGTTGACGGCGCATAGGGAGTTCGATTCTCCGCCGTTGTTCAGGGCTGCGTAGAATCCCAGTGGCATGTCAGCAGATGCAAATCCTGTCAGAATTAGTACCATGATCGCCATACAGGCCAACTTTGCCACCTGAGTTTCCTCCTCTGCTCAGTCGGGTCATATTGCGGATCATCCTATTGAATATATCGGCATACTATGACGGGACAATATATCCTTATCTGCAGGCATCCAGATCGTGCCTGGACATTTGGGCAGAATGCCCTGTAAATAGCAGGCTCTTAACCATTATAGGTTTGTTCATTCGAAGTAGCATTCCAGAACAAGAGCACTAACAATTCAATACATCTAGTGCATAAAGGCTTAAATAGATCTACACATGTAATAGGTAAATTAGATTTTGAGGAAAGGTGAAAAATATACCAGGACCAAAGCCTTTATCGATAAGCTTGACCGATATCGAGCGCCAAGGATTAGAGAAATTAGTCA
>DATMZB010000118.1:0-5388 GCA_035560655.1 Methanotrichaceae archaeon
CTAAGGTAAAATGTAACAAAGATATGAAGGCATGAAGATCTTAGTCGGGAAAGGCTTCCTATTTTTAGCATCTACGGCATCTCTTTCAGTAATCCGTATACGCGACCAAGAGAAAAAGACAGATCAATCCTCTATAGGCACAAATTTAGTCCCATAATAGATGATCCCCCTCTCCCCTTCCTTGCCCAGTATCCTGAACACGGGCCTCACCCTCATGCCAATCTTGATCCCGCTCTTGCTTGAGACCACCTGTCCGGTGAGCCTTGGCCCTTCATCCAGCTCAATGATTGCCAGATTGTAAGGCGTCTGCCTCTCGAAGTCCTCGGTGGCATTATGTATTATGGTGTAAGTCACCACAGTTCCTGTGCCCTTGAACTTGTGCTCCACCATCTGTGCATCCCTGCGGCAGTTGGGGCAGATCGTGCGTGGTGGGAAGTAATACTCATTGCACAGAGTGCAGTGAGTTCCTGTGAGGCGGTACCTCTGGGGTATGCACCTCCAGAACCTGGGCGCGTGAGTAGTCATTTTATCACCTGGAGAATATGTGGACCAGTGCTGTTCCGCCCGAGCCGCCCACATTGTGAGCAAGTCCAAGCTCAGCTTCGTCTACCTGCCTCTTGCCGGCCTGTCCCCTGAGCTGCAGAACAATCTCGCACGCCTGCTTTATGCCTGTGGCACCAACAGGGTGGCCGCAGGCCTTCAGGCCTCCTGAGGTGTTCACTGGCATCTTTCCTCCAATGCAGGTGACACCATCCTCTGCAGCCTTTCCTCCCTGGCCCTTCTCAACGAACCCAAGGTCCTCTATGGCCAGTATCTCTCCTATGGTGAAGCAGTCGTGAACCTCGGCCACATCTATCTGCGAGGGCTCGACCCTGGCCTGAGCGAATGCAGCTTTAGCAGCATGGACTGTGGCATCCAATGTGGTGATCTCCCTTCTGTCATGCAGTGCCAGGGTATCGCTTGCCTGGGCGGATCCTATGATCTTTATTGGGGTATCGCAGTATTTCCTGGCCACATCGGTCGGGGCCAGGACCAGGGCTGCAGCGCCGTCAGTAATGGGCGAGCAGTCCATTATGTGCAGGGGGTCAGCGACCATTGGCGACCTTATAACATCCTCTATCTTGAGCTCCATATGGTACTGAGCCAGGGGGTTGAGGTACCCATGGTGATGGTTCTTCACTGCCACCTCTGCCAGCTGCTCTTGGGTTGTCCCAAACTTTCTCATATGCAGCCTGGCAATCATTGCATAGAGCGCAGGGAAGGTCGCACCAAAGAATGTCTCCCACTCCCTGTCTGCTGCAGCGCTCAGGGCGTCGGCCGCAGTGCCGCTTGAGACATCAGTCATCTTCTCGACCCCGGCTGCGATAACTATATCCTGGTATCCGCTTGCAACTGCAAGTAGAGCCTGCCTGAGGGCCAGGCCGCCGGATGCGCAGGCAGCCTCCACCCTGGTGCTCGGTATGTGGAGCCTTGCTAAGCCGACGCAGTCAGCAATCAGGGCGCCTATATGCTCCTGGTCTATGAACCTGCCGCCGCTCATGTTTCCAACGTACATGGCGCCTATGTCTTCGCCAGCGATCCCAGCATCACTTATGGCCAGGACGCCTGCCTCTAGCGCCATATCGCGAAGAGAGCTGTCCCACCTTTCTCCGAACTTGGTGCATCCCACGCCTATGATCGATACTGACCTCATAATCTCAATTTTCCCTTGTGCTTGGCGTACACTGCATAGTCCAGGTACTCTGCCTTTGCTATGTAATCCCTTACCGAGGGTGCCCCCTCCCTGATCTCCTCGATCTTATCGCAGACCTTTATGCTGAATGCGTCGCTCCCGGCGCCTGATCCAAAGCTCGTGACGAAGATGCGGTCTCCGGGCTTGGCCACGTCCAAGGTCGCAGCCAGTCCTATCAGACATGATCCTGAGTAGGTGTTTCCGATATGCGGCACTACAAGCCCTGGCTCTATCTGGTCCCTGGTAAAGCCGAGCTTCCTTGCCACCCTCACAGGGAACTTGCCATTGGGCTGATGGAATACTGCATAGTCATAATCCTGTGGAGTGGTGCTTATCTTGTTCATCAGACCCTTTGCGGCGCTTGTGACGTGCTTGAAGTATGCAGGCTCGCCCGTGAACCTTCCCCCGTGCTCTGGATAGGGCATGCCCTCGCGCCTCCAGAAGTCGGGGGTGTCTGTGGTAAACGAGTAGAACGACTCAATCTCGGCTGCCAGGTCACGGCTGCCTATGACATAGGCTGCGCCGCCTGCGGCAGCAGTGTACTCAAGAGCATCTCCTGGAGCTCCCTGGCTTACGTCCGAGCCAATGGCCAGGCCAAGATCGATGAGCCCCGAGCTTACCAATCCTAAACAGGCCTGAATGGCTGCAGTGCCGGCCTTGCATGCGAACTCGAAGTCGGCGGCTGTGAAGGCCGGGCTTGTGCAGATCGCCTCTCCAACTATTGTGCCTGTAGACTTGACTGCATATGGGTGGCTCTCAGACCCTGAGTATATGGCGCCTATGCGGCACGGGTCCAGGCCTGCTCTATCTATGGCATGGCGGGCAGCCTCAACAGCAATTGTGACTGCATCCTCATCCATGTCCGGGACGGCCTTCTCAAAGACGTTTAAGCTCCTTCCAATGTCCTCGCTCTCGCCCCAGATCCTGGCGATCTCATTCGCGCGAATCCGAAACCTGGGGATGTAAACTCCATAACTGACTATACCAGAAGGCAAAAAGGTCACCTTTTATTCAGAGCAATAGAGATCTCTTCAGGAGAGACTGTAGTCGTTAGAAGAGGTATGTTCTCTAGCTCGGCTATCTTTACAGCCACCGGGTCCACATCTGATGCATCCAGTCCCTGGAGGATCACAACTCCAGGCTTTAAGTTTGTGACTCTGACTGCAACCATTGGAGACCTGCCCCTGGTTACGCCCGTGAACACAAGCGCCCGGGCCGTGGATCGGCCATAGATCTTGTGGAACTGGTCTGGAAGTAGCTCGATTATGGCCTTTAGGCTGTCTATTATGGTGTAGCCGTAGATGGAGACGTCGACGTCGCCGTAGACCACCTTGGCATTCATTCTGGGTATTAGATCCGTGAGAGAGACCGGCTCTTGGTACTCGCAGATGCAGCATATGGCACTCAGGCCAAAGGCATCCCCAAACATGGTCTCATATGCATGGATGACTGTGCAGCCCCGAGTCTCATCAATCTTCAAAAGCGCATCTATTATCTTGCTGACTATCATTATTCCAGGGGAGCGTCTCCTGCCGCTCTCGTAATCGGAAATTACGCTCGGTGATATGCCCAGATGGTTTGACAGATCGGTCTGGGTAATGCCGAAGTTCCTCCTCCACTTTCTCAGAGTTTCGCCAGGGTTGGGGGACAGAGTGATCTCGCCTGCTATCTTCTCGGCCAGAAGTCCTCTAATATTGGAGATCTCCCCTCCGTGATTCATGGTCAATGACTGGTCAAGCTAGGATATAAAGGTAGCGAAAAGGCAATCGGCATACGTCGTAAGCGAACAGAAATAAGAAAATTGAACCATGCGTCGACCGGGATTCGAACCCGGGTTGTAGGCTTGCTTCGCAGCCACTCTGCTTGGAAGGCCCAAGTCATAACCACTAGACCATCGACGCTTGGCACCTAAAAAACACTTGTTGCTTTTAACTGTTTCGATCGGAAGGCTAAGACTGAGATGAACTCACTCAGGAAAGGAGGTCCGCAGGACATTGGTATACAGATATCTTCATATATCGGGGAGGCGGCGAAAAGTAATGATAAAACAATAGAGAGGACCCATGAACGTCTTGATTACCGCGATCTGGCTGATGCTGCCCGCCTATATCCCTAATAACTCTGCGGTCCTCTTTGGCGGCGGCACTCCCCTGGATCTGGGAAGGACGTTTAGCGACGGCCGCCGCATAATGGGCGATGGCAAGACCTACCGCGGGACCATCGCCGGAACTTTCTGCGGAATAGGCGTGGGCCTGGTTCAAAATGCTCTGGCGCCCCAGCTCGGGCTTCCATCTTTTGGAATGGGATATGAGCAGACACTGATACTTCTGGGCTTATCTCTGGGTGCCATGCTCGGCGACATAGTGGCCAGCTTCTTCAAGCGCAGGCTTGGCCTCAAGCGCGGCGACCAGCTCTTCTTCGTGGACCAGCTCGACTTCGTATTCGGGAGCTGGATCCTGACCATGCTCCTCGTCCCAGACTGGTTCTGGCATAACTTTACACTGCCCGTAGTGATCACGGTGCTGATAATAACTCCCATACTCCACCGCATAACCAATATCATAGGGTACAGGATAGGCGCCAAGAGAGAGCCCTGGTAGGCCCTGGGGGCATAATCCTGGAACCTTATGATTAGACCTTGGCAAGTCCCAACTCTTGAACCCGGTGGTTATGTCTGGGCAACCGCCGGGAGAGGCCCGGCAGGCCTCAGAGCAAAATCCCGGAGCCGGATACAGGATAGGCATCAGGAGAGCGTTCCGGCAAGATCCTATTTATTTGGACTATAAAATTATCTGAGCCAAAATTAGGGCTTTTTTACCTTTTAGGGCGGTTTTCCAACCCATCATAGGGTTTTCGACCCTTATAAAAGCTGTAAATAGCCGACTTGCCAATCGCGAAAGGTTTATAAGTTTAGCTATCGATATTCGACCCCGGCCAAAACAGCCACTTAACTATCATTTGGCTAAGATGAAAAGGAGGAGGAAAAATGGATGCATTCGGCATGGGACTCGTAGCTGCTATGGGTGCCCTTGCGACCGTTGCGGGTGCCAGTGAAGATATCGATTCCGATATAGGTTCACAGAGCAACCCCAACTCGCAGGTTCAGCTGGCAGCCCAAGTTGGAAATCCGCACAGGATCTACAACAAGGCCATTGCAGGCGAGCCACCATCGAACGCCTTGTGGTGTACAACCGCAGCGATCATGGCTTATATGCTAATCGAGGCCTTCCATATGCCTGCCCTGTTTGCTCTTGCAGCAGGCGCATCATTGGCGGCCCTATTCGACGGAGTAATGGCTACAAGCGCTTACTTTGGAAGGAGCGCCAGCCAGGCTAGGTTCAACCAGTGGGTCTTCCTGGATATAGTCAGATACACGACGCCTTCAATCATGGCACATGTCTGGATAACATCGTTCTGTATCAGCATGATTGCCTACTTGCAGGTCTATGTCCTGACTCCACACCACCCGTTCCCACTGCCAGTCATTGCCCTTATCTGGGGAATAACTGTGGGAGCAATTGGATCATCTGTGGGCGATATCCACTACGGCGGCGAGCGTGAGTTCCAGTGGAGGCTCTTCGGTCAGGGTCTCAACACCATGCTTTCCGGACAGATCGTCAGGAAGGCAGAAGCTGGCCTTAGGAACTCTATAGATA
>DATMZB010000119.1:0-2066 GCA_035560655.1 Methanotrichaceae archaeon
ATTTATTTAGATAGCTACAATCTCAAATATATGGTTCAGTTCCCGGCGCTCTTTTCCCCTGGCACTATTGGTGCTCTTAAAACCAAGAACCGCATAGTAATGCCGCCCATGGTCCGGAACTATGCGGATGAAAATGGCTTCGTTACTCCCAAATACATTGCACATATAGATCGGATCGCCCGTGGCGGCGTAGGGATCATGATCCTTGAGGCATCTTTCATCCGGCAGGATGGCAGGGGCTTTAATCGCCAGCTTGGCATTCACACAGACGAGGCAATTCCAGGTCTGAGACGGCTGGTGGAAGTCGCCCATGCCCAGGGTGCTGCAATAGGCCCCCAGATCTTTCACGCCGGAAGGCAAACCCGGTCTGAGGTCACGGGTATGCAGCCCATCGCTCCATCTCCAATCCCTGATTCGACGATCAATGAAGTGCCAAGGGAACTCAGCATTCAGGAGATCCCCAAGATTGTGGATGCTTATGCCCAGGCAGCCAGGCGCGCCTGTCAGGCGGGGTGTGATTTCGTGGAGATACACGGAGCCCATGGATACCTCATAACACAATTTCTATCGCCATTCAGCAACTGCAGAAATGACGCGTATGGGGGCTCTCAAGAAGGCAGAATGCGTTTTGCTTCAGAGGTGGTACAGGCAGTTCGTGAGGCTGTTGGGCCTGAGTTCCCAATAACTATGCGCATATCCGCTGATGAGATGGTTCCAAACGGATTGACCCTCGCTGACAGTGCATGGATAGCCCAAAGATTGGGAGATCTTGGCATAAATGCTATTCACGTCTCTGCGGGGAATTACGCCTCCCTCAATCGCGGATACATGATATCCCCCATGTCCATGCCAGATGCTCCACTCGTTCCCTTTGCCGAGTGGATCAAGAGTTGTGTCAATGTGCCGGTGATAGCTGTAGGCAAGATCCGATCACCTGCACTCGCAGATAAGATCATAAGTTCGGGGAGGGCCGACTTTGTGGCTATAGGTCGATCACTTCTCGCTGACCCGGATTGGCCCAAAAAAGCGCAAGAAGGCCATGCGGATCAGATAAGGATATGTATCGCATGCAATCAGGGCTGTATCAGCAGGCTATTTGCTGGAGAGGATGTCTGGTGTACGGTCAATCCAGAGACCAGCCGCGAGGAGGAGTTCTCCAAACCGCTTCCCAAAGTCAAGAAGCATGTGTTCATCGCGGGAGGAGGGCCTGCTGGCATGGAGGCGGCAAGGATAGCTGCCTTACGAGGCCATAAGGTGGTGCTTTTTGAAGGACGCGACCGCCTGGGTGGGGCGTTAGCTTTAGCGGCGATGCCACCTCATCGGCCTGGATGGACAGAGCTACGCAATTACCTGATTGGAGAGATGGAGAGGCTGGGGGTTGATGTCCGTCTGGGAACTATAGCTAATGCAGATCTAGCGATGCGAGAAGGAGCTGAGATTGCAATCGTGGGAGTCGGCGCCGTGCAAGTCCCACCAAATATCTCAGGAATTAAAGGGAAAAATGTGGTGTTGAGCCGCGATATCCTGGAGGGCAATGCCAAGGTAACGGGTAATAAGATAGTGATACTCGGCGGCGGCATCTCTGCAGCCCAAATTGCAGATTTCTTATCTGATAGAGGGTATGATGTTACAATCGTAGCAGGGATCAAAGAGATAGCCAAGAATGCAGCAGCGATAGTCCGCGAACTTATGATGGAGCGTTTGAAGCAACGTGGAGTCAAGATGCTCACCAATACTGAGATCGTACTCGTAGAAAAGGATCATGTATGCATAGAGGGCCCTGGCGAGGCAGAAGAGCTGCCGGGAGAACTGCCTGCAGACACGGTGGTGGTGAGCTTTGGCACAAGGTCCAAAGATAGAATCGCCGATGAACTACGAAAGGCTGGACTGCAGGTTCTTGTGGTTGGAGATGCTGCCAAGCCACGAGATGTAACTTTCGCCATGCTTGAGGGGGCTCTTGCAGGGCTCTCTATTTAGAGAGAGCCCTTCTAACTTCTACCAATGATATTTGCCATAAACAGAGATCGATAATAATTGTCACTTTCATTAAATGATTAGCCCTTTTT
>DATMZB010000120.1:0-9125 GCA_035560655.1 Methanotrichaceae archaeon
GGAGCTGCATGACATATCGCAGCCTTGATAATCTTTAGAAAATCTCTGATAATTCCAGGCATTATGGCTGGATCGGCGATGAAACCCGATTTAATCAAACCCTAAATCATGAAAACTTGCTGCGGAGATTTTCAAACGCACAGCGTACCACCCCTGCTCGCAATCCTTATATATCCAGAGACATCGATTTATCCTTATAAGGGCCAGGTACAGCAGAGGCGAGCTTTGGGGGAATTTGGTGTACCTTGCGCCAGATCAAGGATCACTGCCTGGCCGTGAAGCACCATATGGGAGAACGGGGTTGATCAGATAAAGCAGGTTAAATCTATGGTCTCATCGTCATCAGTACTAGGACTTGTTCTAATCAGCGGCATTCTCATTGCCAGCCTTATCATCTGCGGCGCCCTTGCAGAGGATACAAAGCCACACTATGAGGTAGGCTCTGGGGCGGATGACTGGTGGGTCACTTACCCGGGCCAGCATTCCAGCTCAGGGTCAGCAGTCAAGCATCCTCAGTGGGTGCTGGACTCACTTAAGGAGAAGCCGGTGCTGATCCTCGACCACAGCAAGGATTGCAGGCCCTGCAAGGAGCAGATAAGTTATGTGAATGCGGTCCTTCCTGCCTATGATAATGGGCTGACATACTATAACATGATGGCTGACGAAGGCGATCCTCGAACCAATGACGTCTTTAGCGCATACAACCCCACTGGCGGAGCAGATTATGTTCCCATAACTGTCCTCGTCACGCTGGTGCGCGGCCCGGATGGAAAGGTCCAGGTGGGATGGCACAGCGTGGATGATTCCACGAGCGAGGAGTGGCTCAGGTCGTACATAAGCGATGCCATCTATTACTACAAAGAGAACTCTGCAGACTGGAATTAAGTGATGACGAAGATGCTCTCCCTAAAAAGCAGGCCGCTGATCATTGGCCTGGCCTCCATACTGGTCATAGCAGCCTCTCTTTTCATGTACAGCTCAGTTCTGGGCACGACACAGCAGTCTGCCCAGGCCCCTGATTTTAAAGCCGTTGATGTTGATGGCAAAACCTTGTCCCTTAGCGATTTTAAAGGCCAGATGGTCGTTTTGCACATAACCAACATAGAGACGCCGCTGTGCAGAGAGTGCGAGCCCTCGCTCAAAGGGCAGGTCAAGGAGCTGGAGAGGCTCAGGGCACAAGATCCATCCCTGAACATAGTAACTCTGAACATGAGGAAGAACCCCTACTCCAAGAACGGCCGATCTCTGATAGAGTCCTGGGGATGGGGAGAGATAAGCTGGCCCTGGATTGAAGACTTCGAGCCCTATCCCACAGCAGGGAAATACATCGACTACTCTACACTGAAGGGCGGTTTCTCCAACCCCTCCCTCCTTCTGATAGACAGGAGAGGAAAGATAGCCGGGCTGTATCACGTCTACCAGCTCGGCAAGGGAGAGATAGATGGAGTCCAGAGTGCTGAGGCACTCATTGCCAGGATGAAGTCAATTGATTCAGGAGAAAAGGGACTGCTGGAGATAGGAGCCTCAGGACAGAGCGCATCTTATCTGGGCATGTTCGTACTTGGAATCATAACCTCTCTCTCCCCGTGCTCAATAGCCCTGCTCATAGCCATGATCTCCTATATCATGGCCACAAGGAGAAAGGAGGAGTATCTGAGAAAGACTGCATCAGCCTCAGGGGAGGGACTGATGATAGGGATTGCCTTCACCCTTGGCATGGCCATGGTCTTCTTCGTCATGGGGCTCTTCCTCTCAGACATGGGCGTATTCGTCAGGGACGCCCGCTCATTCGACCTGGCTGCAGGATTGATCATGATAGTCCTTGGCATAAACTACTTCAAGCCCATGGGCGAGGTCCTGGAGCCTGCTTATTCTCGAATCTTCAGGCGCAGGAACGGGGCTGAGGTCTCCGGCGAAGAAACCTCTGGGGTAAATGAGAATGTCGCCAGTAAAAAAATCGCCAGTAAAAATGTTGCCAGCAAAAGTCTGATGGAGAGGGTGGTCTACTTCTCTCTGGGGCTTTTTAAGTACTCATCATTTATAGGCGCGTTCTCCCTGGGCGTGTTCTTTGCTCTGGGCTGGGCTCCATGCGCGGTATCGCTGGTCTTTCCGGTCCTTATATGGCTGATCTCCCAGGACATTTCTCCCCTGGCTGGAGGGCTGATGCTCTTCGCCTTCGGGGCCGGCCACGGGGTGCCGGTCATTCCCATCTCCACATTCTCCAGGGCCATAGGAGGAAGGATTGGAGAGAGGTACATCTCTGCAGGAAGGTGGATCACTGGAGCCTTTGGAGTATCCATAATCCTGGTTGGGCTCGTCTATGCGGCCAGGTACTTCGGGTATGCCTATTGGTAAGCATTGGCAAAGCTCTACAGGCCAGGCCTGTAGGGCAGAGTTAATCTTTTAATAAATGGTATGCAAACTGGAATGGCATGAAGCCGCATCTGGCACGGTCTGTAGAGCGCCGCTTTCTTCTGGCTCTGGCTCTAACTGCTCTGATTCTGATCATGGAAGTGGTCGGGTCCATGTTGACAGGCAGCCTGGCTCTTCTCTCAGATGCAGCACACGTCTTCCTGGACATCTTTGCTCTGGGGATCAGCTACCTGGCGCTGCGGATCTCGGCACTGCCGACTGACGACAGTCACAGCTATGGATTTCATCGCTTTGAGGTAGTTGCAGCCCTGGCAAATGGGATCACCCTGGCCCTAGTCTCGGCCGGGATCTTCATTGAGGCCTACCACCGCTTTTATGCCCCAGAGCCCGTCAAGAGCATGGAGCTGCTCGCCTTCGCCGTGGTCGGACTGCTGGTCAACCTCATAGTGGCCTTTGTGCTGAGCGGCCATATCCATGAGCATGAACATGGAGAGAGCAATCCTGGACATGCCTCAGCCCAGGAGGATCTCAACACCAAGAGCGCTTACCTGCACGTCCTCGGGGATGCAGTCTCATCTGTGGGCGTGATCGTTGCCGCTGTTGTGATCTGGCAGACTGGCTGGACCCTGGCTGATCCGGTTGCAAGCGTTCTCATCGGGCTGATAATCATTGCCGGCTCATCCAGGGTGATCAGAGACTCACTCCATATCATCATGGAGGGGGTGCCAAGGGGCATCAGCGTCTCAGACGTGGCCAGGGCCATGAGCAGCGTGACGGGCGTGGTCGGCATCCACGACCTCCATATCTGGAATATCTGCTCTGGCCATGCCGTGCTCAGCGCTCATGTGGTGCTTGCAGATCAGAGCCTGGATCAGACCCACAAGGTGATGGAAGATCTAAAGCGCCAGCTGCATGAGGACTTCGGTATAGAGCACACCACAATACAGTTCGAGTGCAGGAGCTGCCCTCAGGGCGCGGCGATATGTAATAATATCCAGACCTGATAGCATCAGGATTTGATGATGCTCAATTAGAGAGGCTGCTGAGTTTCAGCCTGTCGCTTGACTGCAGCATATGGGGCCTCATCGTCATTTGACGATATTCACATAAACGCCTGGAATGCAATCAAAAGGAATAAATGGTTAAACCACACGTAGCAGCGAAAGGAGGTTTCAGAAATGAAATCAGGTATTATGCTCTTCGTTATGTCGATGCTTTTCATTGGAGTTATAGCCGCGGCCGCAGCCGATGGCGTAATGGATCTCAGCACTTTGAATAAAAAGCCTACTACTGCGCC
Source organism: Methanotrichaceae archaeon (assembly GCA_035560655.1). Classification (GTDB taxonomy): domain Archaea; phylum Halobacteriota; class Methanosarcinia; order Methanotrichales; family Methanotrichaceae; genus DATMZB01. Next base: position 3,671 of record DATMZB010000120.1, read on the forward strand.
TGTAGCTCTTCCCCGGGTATCGCCAAATATGCCCACCTCTCTGATACAGGATAATGCAAGCCCAACCAATGTGATCGATCTGTCAACACTGAACAAGAAGAAGGCCATGGCATCAATTCCGGCAAAGGTCATTACAGCGCCAAAGCCACTGACATTGACTCCGGCCTTCTCCATACGCAACGCCAATATAAGCAGCGCTGCTCCAACGACCTTCACAATGCCCGTGGCCATAGGCTCCAACTCCACAACGGTGTTTACTCTGCCCATAGCCATATTCGGCGGAGCATAAATAAGAAAGAAGCCTGGTGGCCAAGATATGAGCGTCGAGATAGAGGTGGATGGAAAGGCAGTTCCCCTAAATGACTTCGTTCAGGAGATAATAGGAAATGTTGAAGAGGGCATTGCCAAGTCCCTGCGCGGCATAGATCCAGGCTGGAATGAGATAGTGATAAAGGTTAAGAAGGATTGACCCTTCAGTCCTTCTTGACTATTCACTCTGATTTCTTCTTGGCCTATTGATTTTGATTCTGGACTTTATCCTTCTTTGGCTTTCTAAATGCCGAGGAGAGGTCTATCAGGTAGGTGCCTTCCTTCACAGCCATGATCAGCTCGTCGCGCTCAAACAGCGTGGGCAGATTGAGCTCATAGGTCCCAGGTTCTGTTATCCTTATGCTCTCCACCTTTGATTCAGGCTTTTCCTCTGTCGCAGCAATTTCCTGGCTCTTGCTTTCTGTCTCAAGGGCGGCATCCTTTTGGGACGCAGAGGCATCCTGATCCCGCCTGGCCTTGACGAACATGAACTTCTTCCAGCCGCATACAGGGCAGCCCTTCAGTATATCGGTTCCTTCATCGAAGACATTTCTGCAGCGGGTGCACATATGTGACATCTGATCTCTAATCTCCTACTGAGACCTTGGTGCTGATCTGGAACTGGTCCTTCTCTATGGTTCTTAGCTGGTTTGCAGGACCAATGACAGTCATCCTGCCCTTGATGGCCTTACCAAGGAGCTTGTTTAAGAACGATCCCTCCTTCTTGACAGGATAGCTCTCTATTTCAATCCCTGAGAACTCGTCTACCCGGATCTCAGTCATAGTAATCTCTATCAGCCTGACCTCCTCGTCAGGCGAGAGCCCGTTTTCCAGGACTACTATCTTCCCGGTCTTTACCTTATCCAGGATGAGCCTGATCTTCTCCATTGAGGTCATCTTCTCCAGCTTCTCAGCGGAGATGAGATCCATCTGAACTTCCCTCATGAGATCACCCGAAATTGGCTGCTATTGCCCGATAGAGCTCGTCTATATTCTTTCCTTCGAGGGCTGAGACGGCCACCATGGCATGCTGCGGGAAGGCTGCCTTGATTCTGGACGGAGATGCCTCGGGCAGGTCTATCTTGTTGGCAACTATCAGAAGAGGAAGCCTCCTGGCCTCCATGTTGCCAATGACCGTCACATTCACCTGTGTGTATGGGTCCTCTGTGGCATCCATAACCAGCAGGATACCGTCCAGATCGTCCAGCCACTTGACGGCCTCAATGACTCCCTCAGTGGCCTCCTTGGCCCTCTTCTTGGCCTCAGGCTCGCTCAAGCCGTGGGCCATGAACTCCTTGAAATCTATCTTGGTGGCCATGCCCGGAGTATCGACTATATCCAGCTGCAGGCTGGACCCGTTTGAGCGGACCTCTACGCCCTCCTTTCTAACGGCTCTCCGGGTCTCGTGTGGGATGGCCGAGACCGTGCCCACAGTGCCACCACTCCAGTCCTTGACAATTTTATTGGCAAGAGTAGTCTTGCCTGCATTGGGCGGGCCGTAGAGGCCTATCTTGGCCCTCTTCTTACCGAAGATCCTGTGAATCCAGGACCCAAAGCCGATCTTGAAGCTGCTGAAGACACCCATATCTATCCTGGGCCTGATTAAAGCTATGTCTGTACTAATAATTTTCCGTGGCTTTGATTCTCCAGGCTTGTTTTTGCAGGCAAAGTGACATTTAAATTAAATTCTATGAGTGAGAGTGATAATCTGACCTTCAATTTCAGCAGAAAACAAAAACGTGTGCAGGAGCTAGAAGAACTCCTGGGCAGGACAGCTGCACTTGAAGTCGTCGAACTGGCCAGAGCGCCTCATCTCCTTCCACAGGTCCTGAAGCGACCTCTCAAGCACGCTACCATAGCTCTCTTTCAGGTATGGGCAGCCGCGCACGGAGCCGTCGACTCCCACGTGAACCCAGCGCCTTCCAGCCATGCATCCCATCATCTCTCCCTCAAAGTAGGTGCTGGCAAAGAACCTGGGGCCTCCTGGTGTGGAGTTGATCCTCTTGTAGAGGTTGAGTATCTTCTCCCTCTCTATCTGGGTGAGCTGCTCTTCAGGGGTCTTTGGTATGCCCTCCCATACAGAGAACTCCTGGACTCCAAGCTCAGATGCGAAATTGTAGAGATCCTCTAACTGGTCTACCTGGCCCGACTTGACGTGTGTGGACATGGTCACTATGAGGCCCGCTCCAAGGGCCGCCTTGATGGCCTCCACGGCTTTTGCATGGGCACCCTCCACGCCCCTCACCAGGTCGTGGGCTGCGGGATCTCTGCTGTATATGCCTATGAGCAGGTTGTACAGCCCGGAATCCTTGAGCGCATCGGCCTTCTCCATAGTGAGCTCCAGCCCGGGCGTGAACAGGTTCACCACTGCCTTTTCCTTGTCCACATAGCTTATGAGCTCGAAGATGTCCTCCCTGAGGATGGGATCGCCCTCTGTGAAGGTTATGATGCAGGCGCCCAGGTCCAGTGCCTGATTTATGACCTTCTTTATTTCCTCCGTGCTCATCTGGCCCTCGCCCTCTTTAATGAGGCAGTGGTCGCACCTGCATCCGCACTCCCTTGTGACCTCAATGGATACTGTCTGGGGCACGGGGCGGCCTATGGCGATCTTGGCCTCATTCAACAGCAGCCTCTTAAAAGGCCCGCTTGGTATTGGGGGCAGCCAGGTTGTGGCTATAATATCGTTCTCTCTGACCAGAGCAGGCTTTTCTTCCATCAGCCTCTGGTTCATCTTGTTCATGATGGGCTGAACCATCAGTGCCAGAGCGCCATGAGCCTCTAGCTTCTTTTGGTCCTCCTTGAAGTCTACTGTGAGGGCTGCAGTCTTTACTAGCAGGGTCATCAAAACCCCATTTTTTCGGAGCGGTTATAGAGTTGTCGGCCAAAGTACTGATAAGATTAAAATAACCGGATTTCTTGTACTCACCGGAGATCATAATGTCTGGAGTTGTACTGGCCTATTCAGGCGGTCTGGATACATCGGTATGCATACCATTACTACGTGAGCGCTACGGATTTGATAAGATCATCACAGTTCTAGTTGACGTCGGCCAGCCTTCATCCGACATAGAGCGCGGCAACCTGCGCGCGGAGAAGCTGAGCGATGATCACTACGTGATTGATGCCAAAAAGGAGTTTGTAGAAGATTATTTATTCCCGTTGATAAAGGCAAACGGCTCTTATGAGGGATATGTGCTCGGCACTGCCATAGCGCGCCCCCTCATTGCCAAGAAAGCGGTGGAGATCGCGGAGAAGCTGGGCGTAGATTCGCTTGCCCACGGCTGCACCGGCCGCGGCAACGACCAGCTCAGGTTCGAGGCGGTATTCAGGTGCTCCAAGTGCAAGGTCATAGCGCCCATGAGAGAGCTGGACCTGGCGCGCGAGTGGGAGATAGATTATGCCCGGGAGCACGGCATAGACGTGCCAGTGACCAAGGAGAAGCCCTGGTCCATAGATGAGAACCTCTGGTCCAGGTCTATTGAGGGCGGCAAGCTTGAGGACCCCTACTTCGAGCCCCCAGAGGAGATCTATGGCTGGACCAAGAAGCCCGATGCCAGCCGGCCCGCCAAAGTGGTGGAGATTGGATTCGTCAAGGGAGTGCCCGTATCGCTGGACGGTGCCGCGATGGACGGAATTCAGCTCATAACCAGGCTAAACGAGATCGGCGGCGAGCAGGGCGTCGGCAGGACCGACATGGTTGAGGACAGGGTTCTGGGTCTTAAAGCCAGGGAGAACTATGAGCATCCTGCAGCTACCATCCTCCTGACGGCTCACCACGACCTCGAGCACCTCGTCCTATCGAGGGCCGAGCTGAAGTTCAAGGCCATGGTGGACGATGCCTGGTCAGAGATCGCCTACATGGGCCTGGTGGATGACCCCATATATGCAGACCTAAACGCCTTCATAGACCAGAGCCAGGCAAGGGTGAACGGCTCAGTCAGGATGAAGCTCTATTGCGGTATGGCAGCGCCTGTTGGGCGGACCTCGCCTGATGCCCTTTATTCACAGGACATGGTCTCATTTGACAGCGCAACTCTCAGCCAGCGCGATGCAGAGGGGTTTGCCAAGTATCACGGCTTCCAGTCCAGGCTGCTCAAGAGAAAATCTTAAGGGCAGACTTTATTTGATAATAGTGATTGATAGAAGTTCATGGCCAGACTCGTCATATCAGAGGACGCCAGGGCAGAAGACCTGGCTCCTCTTGCCCTTGCCATAAATGAGATCCTTGGGCTGCCAGTCACTTTTAGAAGCGCTAAATTCCCTGGGGTCAGGGTAGAAAAGGGCAAGATTACAGATGATAGGTACTCAGGTCCCGTGCTCGAAGAGGTGATAAGGACTGGAAAGCCGGCTCGAACTGTGCCTGAAAGCGGCGCTTACAAGGGGATTCCAGTCTCTGTAGCTCCCGTGATGGATGGAGAAAAAGCAGTCGCAGCGATAGGTGTCGTGGATGTTGTGGGGACTGTGGATATCCCGGACGTCTTTGGTGCCTATGTTGATGTGGTAAGGCAGGTATCTTCCAGGAAATGAAGATCCGGCACGCCTGGCAGAACGATTTGCAGGAGATAGTGGAGATAGAGCTGCTCTGCTTTCCGGCAGAGACCGCCTTTCCTCCAGGAATGTTCAGCTACCTCATGAGGTATGCCTGCACGATTGTGGCAAGCCCGGATGAGGATGGGATCCAGGGTTTCATCATAGGCTATGCAAGCGGCCGGACGGGATTCATCTACACGCTGGATGTCCACCCAAGCCACAGGCGAAAGGGCATAGGAAAAAAGCTCCTGGAGGCATTGGAGCGGGAGCTTTATGCATGTGGGGCCAGGAAGTGCAGGCTTGAGGCGGCAGTCGAGAACCCTGCAGCGCTTGAGCTCTATCGCAAGGCCGGATACAAAGAGGCTGCACTGATAGAGAACTACTACGGCAACGGAAAGAACGCCATTCGCATGATAAAGGAGCTGAACGATCCAAGGCATGCGAAGCATTCATGAATCCAGATGGCCAGAGCTGAAATGATCTGGGTTCGTATGGCATTCAAGTCTACAGGCCTTATCATGAGCTCTTATCTCAGGCTACCATTCGCAGGGCCCTGATTATCATAGCTTCAAGAATATTGACGCAATCTTTTCAACAGATAAGATAACTTTAATAC
>DATMZB010000121.1:0-6063 GCA_035560655.1 Methanotrichaceae archaeon
TGAATGGTGAAATATCCGTCTTTATCCTTGGTAGCCTTATCTCCTGCCAGGTATGTGCCGGGCCTGATATCCCAGTACATGGACCAATACTCCTTCTGGTACCTCACTGTGTCCTTGTAGAAGGCACGGAGCATGGAGGGCCACGGCGTGTTGCTTACAATGTTTCCTCCAGTTCCTGGCGGCACCGGGTTTGCATCCTCGTCCAGGATATCGATGTTGAACCCTGGCAGCGGGAATGTCGCAGATCCTGGCTTGAGCGGCGTGATTGGCAGCGGAGAGACGAGGAACGTGCCAGTCTCAGTCTGCCACCAGGTATCCATAATCTGGAGCTTGCCGCCTCCGAAGTTGGTCCTGTACCAGATCCAGGCCTCTGGGTTGATGGGCTCTCCAACAGATCCGAGAAGCTTCAGGCTTGAGATGTCATACTGCTTTGCCCACTTCTCTCCTGCCTTCATGAACATCCTGATTGCAGTGGGTGCTGTGTAGAACTTGGACACCTTGTTGTCCTGGATTATCTTGAACCACCTTCCGAAGTCAGGGAAGTCAGGAGCGCCCTCGTACATCATGCTGGTTGTGCCAAGGACCAGGGGCCCGTATACTATGTAGGAATGGCCTGTGATCCATCCGATATCAGCAGTACACCACCAGACATCGTCTTCCTTGATGTCGAAGACCCAGTCCAGAGTTTGAGCTGGGCCCACCTGGTATCCACCATGGACGTGCTCAATGCCCTTTGGCTTGCCTGTTGTTCCTGAGGTGTAAAGGATAAACAGCCTGTCCTCTGAATCCATCTTCTCGCACTCGCACTCCTCGGACTTGCCAGCTACCAGATCATGCCAATAGATATCTTTTGGTGCTTTCATCGGGATATCTATGCCAGTCCTCTTGACCACTACCACGTTCTGCACAGTGGGGGTATTGGCCGTAGCCTCATCCACATTGGGCTTGAGCGGAATGGGCTTGCCACGTCTGTACAGACCATCAGTAGTCACCACTACTTTGGCTTCGGCATCCAGGATCCTGCTATTAAGGCCGCCAGAGGAAAATCCTGAGAACACAATGCAGTGAATGGCACCTATTTTGGCGATTGCCAGCATTGCTATGGGCAGTTGGGGGATCATGGGCATGTACAACATTACCCTGTCTCCCTTATTCACGCCCAAGCTCTTGAGCCCGTTGGCGAACTTGTTTACCTCCTTGTAGAGCTGACCATAGGTAATCTTCTGGGTAGGCTGGTCGGTGGGCTCGGGGACGAATATGTAGGCTACCTTATCCTTCTTTGCTCCCTTGGCATGCCTGTCCACGGCGCTGTAGGCTACGTTGCACTTGCCACCTACAAACCATTTGGCATATGGTGGCACCCAGTTGAGCGTCGATGACCACGGCTCGAACCAGTCTGCATATGACTGGGCCATCTCGCCCCAGAACTTGATGTAATTATTAGAGCACCAAAGGCGCATCTCCCTCTCAGTGCTAAAACCCTTCTCCTTCATCCACTTCATCACATTGGAGTTCTCAGCGAGTTCCCTGGGCGGCTCAAATACCCTGGTCTCCTCCAGAAGGACTGAAGTCTTTGCAGTTGCTTTTTGCTCAGCCATTTAGAACCTCCTTTACCATATGTTGTTTCGAGCTCCATACTGCGTCTCAGGGCTGGCTTCCTCTTTTGGTGCCTCTTATGTGGGGGCTGTAGCCTACTCACGCACGCCTGGAGTCGTAAACATAACGAAAGATAATTTTCATAATTAATAAGGTTGATGGTGGTCTAATTGTTATATGGCATGAATATAAAAAATACAAAAGAGTCAATCTCCAGGTTTAGGGCATTATATTTAAATTCAGGCTCTTATCATGCCTATATCTATCGATGAAGATCTTGGCCTGAACTATGACCTGAAATTCATGCCCAATATCGAAGTGACATTCCGAGATAAGATCGCGATTCAAAATCTTACAGCTTTAGCTGTTATATAAAATGGGTTAGACCCCACAACCCTGGCCTGGATGGTGCCTCCAAGGTCTGCCGCGCCGCATAACACAACGCCAGTATAGTTCTCACATCTGGCCTTCAAAGTGCCATTCCTGCCGCGCTCAGTGACCAGTACGTCTAGGGTCCTGCCCTCGTATACTCTGTTCCTGGCAGAGGCGATCTCCAGCCACAGCCTGGTCAGCTCTCTGGACCTGTCCTTCTTTATGCGGTCGGGCATGTCATAGAGCCTGGCTGCAGGCGTCCCGGGTCGCCTCGAGAACCGGGTAATGTTTATCTTATCTGGCTGGACCGCCTTCATCAGGTCCATGGTTGCCCTGAAGTCATCTTCTTCCTCTCCTGGAAAGCCAGCTATTACGTCTGTGATGAGGCCAATATCAGGCATGGACTCCCTTAGTCGTTCTGCCATTTTCAGGAAGTCGTCTGCGGAATAGCCCCTGCTCATGGCCTCAAGGACCCGGTCTGATCCAGACTGGACCGGAACATGCAGGAACCTGTACATCCTGGGGCTGCAAAGCGCAGATATGAGGTCCTCCAGGATGGGCAATGCAGAGTCGGGTTTCATCATCCCGATACGGACCTTGAACCTGCCTGGAATGCCTGAGATCTCCCTCAGGAGAGCGGGCAGGCTTGTGCCTATATCTGCACCATATGCAGCAGCATCCTGGCAGGCGAGCTGTACCTCCATTATCCCTGATTGGACCAGCTTAATTACCGAATGGACCACATCCTTAGTGGGCCTGCTGACAAGCCTGCCCCTGGCCTTTCTGACTATGCAGTAGCTGCATCTGCCAGGGCAGCCTTCCGCTATGTTGACTATGCCGCAAAGGTCAATCCTTGGCGCTGGCAGGCTTTCAGTCCGGGCGGCCTTTGCATCCATGAGCCCGGCTATCTTCAAGGCCGAAGCTCTATCGAGGATTCCCAACTTCATGAGGCAGTCTATGCCCTCTGCAGCCCTGGGCAGGGCTGAAGGAAGGCATCCTGATAGCACCAGCCTTCTTCCCTGGATCTGGCGAAGTCTGGCAATGATCTTCCTCTCAGTCTTCTCAGTCACGGCACAGGTATTTACTATGACTAAATCGGCCTCCTCAATAGTCGCGGGCGTGTGGCCAAGCTCAATTAATGCAGCCTCAGCCTCTCTTGAGTTCCCGAAGTTAGCAGTGCAGCCATATGTTTCTATATGAAATTTCATCCCTGAGATTCCCTCTCTCTCTGCCTGCAGGCCTCTATCTCCTCAAGCCTGACCTGATATAACGCCACCAGGACTCCGACTATGGCCGGTGCCAGGAAGAATCCTCCGATGCCTGCCACCAGCATGCCTCCAAAGAAGGAGAGCATGACAAGCAAGGGGTGGATGGACGACTTTGCCGAGACCAGCAGGGGTCTTATGAACAGCTCTGAGGGAATATAGATGGTCGTTGAGGCGGTGATGAGGAAGAGCACAGCCTCGCCAGGTCCCATTGCCAGGTATATATATGCTCCCAGGGGCAGTATCACTACCAGGGCGTTTAGTATAGGCACAATTGTGGCCATGAAGACCATTGCAGCAAAGGCAAAGGGCCTGGGCAGGTCGAAGATGCTGAAGATCACTGCAGATATGAGCCCGCCTATTATTGCCGTGTAAATGCTGCCTAGAAATATGCCGCTCAAGGTGCGATCCACCCTGGCAAAGTATCTTCTGTAGACCTCTGCCTTATCGGGCGGTATGAATGCGGTCGTGGATTCCATGACCTCCTCTCCGTCCAGCAGAAGGAAGTAGCAGACCGGCATGGCGATTATAAAGTTGAGAGCAAAGAGTGAGGCAGACCTTCCTATCTCCAGCACGGGCAGGCCTGAGAGAAAGGCAGTCACAAGCTCGGCTACATTCTGCAGACTTCCTCCAGCCAGATCATAGGCGGTGGGCGGTATATTCAGGCTATCAATGAACTTGCCAAGAGTTAGACTTACCAGCTCCTGATGCCCGGCCAGCCAGATGGCCAGGTTGATGAGCTCAAGGGCGCCCAGCCCCAATATGATGGAAACGGGAACGATTATGCAGACCACAGCCACTGCAGAGCCAAGCCTCCTCCTCTCTTTGAAAATATCTCTTATCGACCTGCCGATATAGGCAAAGAGAGTGCCCATTATTATCCCGCTCAGAAATGGAGACAGAAAATAAAAGGTCAGAAGAACGGCGGGCACCAGAACTATCAGCAGCCCCCTGTGCGTAGCACACCATCTCCCAATCTCAGAGCTCAAATGACATCAACCAGGATAGATAACGTCTCCCGTGATAGATATTCTTACCCGTATGGATTTGCCGCAGCGAAATCCAGAGGGCAGCTTAGGGCACGATGCAGGCTGTTTCGATCATTTTCTCGAACTTTTCGAGGCGCTCCTCTGGGTTTGAGCTCTGCTCCTTTATCCAGTCCCGAAGCTTATCTACTGGCTTTCCGCTTTCTATCATATCCTTGGCTTTCTCGAGGCCATCTCTTAGGTCCGAGGCACGTCCTGAGATGTACAGAATGGGCGCTGCATTCAGGCACACTATATCCCTTCTGGGGCCAGTTTCCATTCCAGAGAGCAGCCTGAGCATCCTCATGGCTTCAGCCTCTCTATCAGACTGGTGCAGCAGTTCAGATTCATCCCCTCTTGCCAGTCCAAGATCGGATGTCTGAATTGTGTACTCCTCTATCTCGCCGTCAGGACAAAGCTCAGCCACAAGAGTCTTGCCAAGGGTCGAGATCTCGTCCATGCCCCTCCTTCCTTCTGAATCCATTCCGTGAACCACCAGAGCTCTCTTGTACCCTATCTCTCTCATGGTCTTTGCTATGGGCACCACCATATCGCTGGAGTATACGCCTCTCACTCCGTGATCAGGCATGGCTGGGTTGGCAAGAGATCCGGCGATGTTGAGCACAGTCCCAAACCTGATCTGGGAGAGTATCCTGTACAGGGCCTGGGGGTGGACCTTCCCGCTCATGCCGTTGAAGATGCCTATTCCCACACGCTCTATGCTCTTCTTGACCAGGGACGGCTCGCACTCCACATCTACCCCCAGGGCCTCCAGCATGTCCACTGTGCCGCACCTGGATGTTATCGCCCTGGCACCATGCTTCGCCATGTACACTCCATCGCAGGCGGCCACAATCGATGCTGCCGTGCTTATGTTGAAAGTTTTTATATCATCCATTCCAGTGCCGCAGTTGTCTACCAGGGGGGCTCCCACCTCAGGCCTGACCTTGACCGTGTCTATCTCGTATATGGCCTCCCAGGACCCTGCCATCTCCTCAGGTGTTGCCCCCTTGGCGGTAATTGCAGCCAGAAAGGCCCCCTGCTGCAGGTCGGGCTGCTCATTCTTCAGAACCTGCAAGAACATATCCCTTGCCTGTGATCTAGTCAGGTCCCGGCCTTTGATCAGGGCATCTACCTTGATCCCAAAATCTCTCAGCTTCTCTTCCATAAAACCTCAAAATATCATGTTAAAAATCTATCACGGCTTTTAGGCACAGCCTTCTGGCAGAGTGCTCCATGGCATCGCCAATCTTGTCCAGGGGTGACCTCTTGGTTATGACCCATCCCAGGTCCAGTTCTCCTGAGGCTATCATCCTCACAGCCTCTCGATTGAGGCTGCTGGTGCTGCCATATGCTCCAACTAGAGTCGTCTCTCTGTAATGCAAAGACCTGACATCGATCATCTCTCGCCCATTTTCGGCCTTGGGCCCTGAAAAGATGCAGAGTCTCCCCCTCGAAGCGAGCATTCTCATAATGGAGTCATCTACCTTCACCTCAGGCGTTGCTGGAAGGATGACGTCCACGCCCTGGCCGCCGGTCTCCTCTGATACGACATCATTCAGGGACTCAGAGGCAGCATCAACCACCCTGTCAGCCTGCGCCCTCTTTGCGGCGACGATCCTGTTTTCCAGCAGCTCAGAGACGATGACCTTTTCAGCGCCTCTGAGCCTGGCCAACAGGGCATGTAAACAGCCAATGGGCCCACCGCCAATTATCAGGACGGTATCTCCCTGCGATACCCGGGCCAGTTCCTGGCCGTTTATGCAGCATGCCAGGGGCTCGGCCAGGGCTAGAAGCGCCGGATC
>DATMZB010000122.1:0-3743 GCA_035560655.1 Methanotrichaceae archaeon
TCATTATAAATTGATTGGGTCTGTTTACAGGGCTTTTTTTAGTATATTATTTCAGAAGAAGATCATCTTCTGATGAATGAATATTATGCCAAGTACTGCTTCAACCCCCCCTGGCCGGGATGGACCGAGACTTACCATACATTCGATAAACTTATATTGCATTGTAGATCTAAACAATATTGCTGAGTCTGTACAGAATTATTCAAACTGAGCACTCGATGATAGGACGACGGGTAAGAGAGCGTAAAGCCGTATGTGAGGGAGGACCATGAAACGAAGTAGAGACATGATTATATCTCAAATTCTAGACATATGCGTTTCCGGAGCCAGCAAGACCAAGATAGTTTATCAAGCCAACCTCAATTTCAGAACAGTGAACCCCTATATAGATCTGCTGACCAAGAATGGCATGATAAATATCAGGGATGGACCAAACACGCTATATGAGACCACTGAGAAGGGGATGGACCTGCTAGATAGCTATAAGAGGATACAGGATGTATTAAACCCCGAACCCAAATCGCCCGGCATGGATAGATGATCTTACCAGGTGATCTTCTTGCGGTAGTAGTTCCTGACAACTATTGCCAGCATGTTGGTGCTCAAAACCAGGATCAATAGAACCAGCGCCGTCCCCCAGGCCTTGGACTCCACATCCCACGCTCCGAGGAAGTAGATGAGGTTCAGCAAGTGGTAGTCCAGGTTATTTACGGGCTGGAACGGATCCGGAAAGATGCCGAATATTTTGTTTACAGGCGTGGCCGTAAAAGTAACTGCAGTCCACATTATCGGGGCAGTTTCTCCCGCAGCTTTTGACACACTTATGATCAGACCAGTCAGGATGCCAGGCATGGATGATGGCAGGACCACCTTCTTTATGGTCTGCCACCTGGTGGCCCCAAGAGCCATGGACCCCTCTCTTAAGGAGTTGGGCACGCTCTTCAAGGCCTCCTGGCTGGTAAGAATTATTGTTGGCAGGTTTATCAGCCCAAGTATGACCGACCCCGTGAGCAGGGATATTCCAAAGATGGTCACTAGAAATGCCAGTGCAAAGAGGCCGAAGACCACCGAAGGCACGCCGTTTAAGACGCTTACGGCTATAGTGATCAACCTCTTCAGCCCCATGTTCTTGGAGTACTCGTTCAGATATATGGCAGCACCTATTCCAATGGGCGCAGATACAAGCATGGCCCCAAGTATCATCCACATGGAGCCCTCTATGGCCGTGCTTATGCCACCTTCCTGGCCCAGGCTGCGGTGGGGTGTGGTCAGGAACTCCCAGCTCAGGGCTCCTGCCCCCCTGTAGATTATTGTGAGCAGAATTCCTCCGAGGATCAGGACTGCGACCACAGCCGAGAGCCTGATGGCTGTAAATATCAGGACTTCCCGGCCCTTCTGGTTGAACCCATAGATCATATCTATGGAGTCCTTGATGCCAAGCACGCTTGATACCAGCACAAGCGTTGGGAGGATCAGTCCATATCCGAAGGCGGCTCCAAGTCCCGGCGGCTTGATTGAGTACCCGGGATGAATGTAGCCCGAGAACGCCGCCACAAGGACGGCTGCTGAAAATAGGATATCCAGCAGGATTGCAGGCCTTTTGCCTACTGCTGGTATTTCTCCAGCTCCTGTGATCAGGTTCATGGCAATGAGAATGATGGATATGGCCAGTGCCGCCCCCCAGGCGGGCGCGATCATGCTCAGGTCCGGCTGGATGACCAGGCTGGCCAGAGCTGTGATGAACAGGAACGCCGATACGGCCACCGATAGCGCCAGTGCGGGCTTTGTCCTCATTTAGTATCCTCCGAACTTGCGCTGAATCCTCTCCCTGATCAGGTCTGCTATGACGCTCATGAGCGAGACCAGCACCAAAAGCACAAGGCCCACCGCAAAGAGGGTGTAATAATGAAGCGAGCCGTGAGGTACCTCCCCCATCTCGCTGGCGATGACTGATGTGAATGTAGCCCCCCGGTCGAAGACATCGAAGATGGGGGTTGGTATGCGCGCCACATTTCCCACTACCAGGAGGACTGCCATGGTCTCGCCTATTATCCTGCCAATGTTCAGCAGGATGGCCGCTGTGATTCCAGAGGATGCTGCAGGTATTGTTACATGCCTTATGGTCTGCCACTGGTTGGCGCCAAGAGCCATGGACCCCTCCTTGAACTCGCTTGGAACCGCCCTCAAGGCATCCTCGCAGATGGTGGTGATTGAGGGTATGAACATAATGCCCAGGAGAATAGAGCCTGCCAGGATGGACCTTCCAGTGAGCATCTGGAATGTGTCCTGGAGGTAGGACACAAGTATCAGGACCCCCAAAAACCCGTAGACTATAGAGGGCACACCTGCCAGGAGCTCAATTGCAGGCTTAAGCCAGGTCCTGGTCATTGGTCCTGCAAGCTCAGCCATGTAAATGGCCAGGGGTATGCCTATTGCCATGTTGATTATAAGTGCAAGTATGGTGACCAGCAGTGAGTTCACTATAAGAGGCAGCATGCCATAGGTATCCGTGGCGGCGTTCCATCTGGTGCCAGCTATCAGGTTGAAGACGCCTATTGCCGAGAAGGCGTTTACGCTCTCCCTTACCAGGAAGTAGAAGATCATGAGCATGGCCAGGATGGAGATTATGGCCGAGAGGAAGAGCAAGGTCTCTACGGATCTCTCGCCATATCTTCGCTTTAAGGCTAGGCTTCGACCCTTTAGGAGACCCATGTCCTGAGCTAGATTATATGCTAAGTTAAAGCCCTTGTGTATATTATCTATATAGCTCGCATACGATATAAGGCTGGTATGGAGAACATGAGGGGGATTTTTCAAGAGCTCAGCCTGCTCAGAATCTCCTTAGGCTCGTAGCGGATCTTGATCATCCTGCTGCGTCCTCGCGAGCCAGCACCGCTGAAATCTGTGTTGATGAGCCGTACAGCATCCAGTTTATTGATGATCTCGTGGAACCTGGTGTATCCAGCCCCGGTGGACTGGTGGAACTTGGCATAGAGATCCCCTGCGCGGGATGACTCGTGCTCTGCTGCGAGCTTGAGCACTGCGATCTCATCTTCCTTCAGGGTCTTTAGAGCATAAGTGAGATGAAGCAGCCTGGAGCGCTCATATGAGCTCTCGACATCTTCCCTTGATATGGTCTTAGAGGCACGGCGCTCTGCAGATAAGGCAGACCTCCTCAGCAGGTCTATGCCCACCCTCAGGTCTCCTGCCTTGTCTGTCATGTCCACTATCAGGTCTAAGACGTCGTCTGATAGGACTCCGGGATAAAAACCCATAAGGGCCCTGCCCTTCAATATGTCCCTGACCTCCTCCCTGGTGTAGAGCGGGAAGGCGATCTCCTCGGCCTGGAAGACAGATGTCACACGGGGGTCGAAGACATATCGCATGGCAGGCTCGCTGAGTATTGCTATCACCCCGATCCTTGCCCCCGGACAGGTCTCATGGGCGCGCAGCAGCGAGTATAGGACATGATCCACCTCCTTCTCGTGAAAGAGGTAGTTTATATCGTCTAATGCCACCACCAGGACTATACCATTGTCAGCCGAGTGCTTTACCACTCGCTCGAAGATCCTCTTGAAGGATATGCCGCTTGGTGCCGGGGTATGGCCGAAGATCTTCTTGTAGAGCTGGTAGAATACGGCATACCTGGTATAATCCATCTGGCAGTTGACATAAACGGGTATGACCTTGGTGGAATGAGACTCTATCTCCTCAAAGAGCTTTATGACTGAGGTGGTCTTCCC
>DATMZB010000123.1:0-3263 GCA_035560655.1 Methanotrichaceae archaeon
GTCAAACTCCATAATCGCCGCATCAGATCTGCCTAATGTCAAGTTTTCTTCTGAATAGTTAGTACTGTTGGGATATCTTTAAATCCTATCAGTGCTAATATTTTAGTGCAATTACAAATTATGGGGTCATTAGACTATCAATCGAGTAGCCTACGGCCCCATATCCCTCCCAATCCTCTTGATTTATGTGGCATGACTTGAGATCCCTGCAAGAACTTAGAATCTTTCGTTTGCAGACTTATCATAGAAAGTGCCAGGGAAACGGCCATTCTACACGATCGATAATTTGATATCCTCTGTCAGCCTATCCCTAATTGCCTTGCGCGGACCTGCTATAGGTAACTCGCCATAGGTACCCTTCATAGAGGTCTGCTCAAGGCTATTGCTTTATCTGCGATATATCCTATGCACAGCTATGTTCCGATATGCACTCTATACAGGAGAGTTAAGGCGTATCATAGGACGACCTTGGCTGTGGCGCTCCATGGCTTAGTTCGTTATACAGGGAGGTGTGCCCTATTCCGATTAGGTCTTCATCCAGATCTCTTCTGTGCCAGGCTTCTTTATACGACGGATTTATCTCAGTGGCTCTGGCATAAGCATCAACGGCGCTGCCGTAGTCGCCCTCAAAGTCATAGATCACTCCTATATTGAACCAGGCTTCGGCATACGATGAATTAATCTCTAGAGCATTATGAAATGACTGAAGGGCATCATCGTATCCGCCCAGCATTCCAAGATCAATGCCTCTGTTATTCCAGGCTCTCTCATTTCGTGGATTGATCTTGAGAACTTCATCATAGGTCTGTGCAGATTCATCGTATTTTTCTATACTGTAGAGGAATACGGCCTTGTTAAACAGGTCGGACTCATTTCGCTCAGATGCATTCGTCTGCCCCAAGGCAGGGGCTATGAATGCAATGCTCAGCAATGATATGACCAGGATCAACTCTGACTTCATCATTCTCCCTCAGAAATAATCAAGTGCTGGCCCAATGGCGTCATATGTCTCAGCAGGCATTCCATGTATAAGTCCGTTGGCATCGGGCTGTGGTGATAGGTCCGAGGTCTGATTCCAGCTCGCGTCAACCTGATGGACTGGCTTAAGGGTCTCGCTTATGACAAATGGATGCGGCTTTGCGGCTCTTGCAGTTAGATTGGGGCTTTGAGAGGAAGAGTTCTCTACAGTTTTGTTCTCGAGCCAGTCGGTACTGGTGGTGCCGGTTATATTTTGCTGATCCACTGGAGATCCGCCTGTCAGCACTTTGCC
This sequence comes from Methanotrichaceae archaeon, assembly GCA_035560655.1. GTDB lineage: Archaea > Halobacteriota > Methanosarcinia > Methanotrichales > Methanotrichaceae > DATMZB01. The sequence goes on from DATMZB010000123.1 coordinate 1,271, forward strand.
TTTAGGCACAACCCCCCAGTCCCAAAGGCTGCTATTGCTGTCCCGGGCCTCAGGTACAGCCTTCTGAACATGCGAGCTATTGAGCCATATCCTTCCAAAATCGCCACCTACGCTCTGGACCTTATCAAGGCCGCTGCCTATCACAACCAGCTGGGTAGAGCCAGTGAAATAGAGCACAAGAAATATGATCATCATGAATGCGATCTTCATTTTAGCGTCCCCCTAGGCGAGGCCATCCCCTTCTGCCCTTGGTGCATATTCGGCACCTGGCATATATAGACGTGGTAAAGCCGGGCGGATGATTTTGAAAGACCGCCAGGGCAGCTGGCCGTCTGGCAGGACTTTACGAAAAATTTTAATAATACTGAAGCAAAATAAGCTACTGGTGAGAGAAGATGATAATAGGGGTCGCCATGCTAAAGGTGGTACCTGGCCAGGAACGGTCTGTTTACCATGCCCTCAAGAAGAGGGACGACATAAAGGACGTATACCATGTCTTTGGGGAGTACGACTTCTTCGTAGTAACCCAGGCCGAGGGCTTTGGCCAGCTGAGCCGGGTCATTGAGGATATTCAGGACATTAACAGTGTAACTGCTGCTGAGAATATCCTGATCGGAAGGGGTAATGGCGATGGTGCAATAAGCCCTGAGTTCCTGCAGGGTGGTCTGACCTAGGGTCTGGCTATGATGCCGCTTCTTTGCCAGGATGGGCTGCTGGAATGCTCTCTTATTTAGGATCTATGCTTAGCTCTTTTTGAAGGCCGCAGGAAAGGTTCAGTTTGATTGGCTCCAGGCGGCAGCAGATCCTAAGAACCAAATCCATAGGCTAACTGATGGATCTCTTCCAATGTTAAGATGTCCATTGACAATTTAGCTCTGTCTTTGATGGGGCTAAAGGATCAAAAGCTTTTTATTAATTGCGCTTAGCTAGCAAACCATGCACTTGAAGCGCTTCTCAAATAGAGAGGCTCTCCTTTTTGGATGGGATACATTCAAGAGGAATCTGCGGCTCATAGTCGGGATCGTCATCATAGCCATAGTCATAGACCTGTTCCTCACTGGACTGGCCTCATCGCTTACAGAAGAATCTCCACTGGTGCTCAGAACTGGCATATCAATCATCTACTGGATCGTCTCTGCACTGATAGAGGTTGGGTTGGTGAAGATCTCCCTTGATTATATGAAAAATAATAACCCTCTTATTCTCATGGGTTCGATATAGAGATATTATTACATGCCCAAAATGATAGTACATTATCGGATCTGCTGATAGTGAAATACCAAATTCTAAGAAATATGCTTGTGGCTAATCAAGTGCTACCTTCAGAACCGCTTCCTATCAATCGAGCCTGGCTCATCACCCTGGTCGCTCTGCTGCTCCTAATGGTTTGGAGAGTCTATCAGGGCGGTACAGAAGAGCTTAGGGAATCAGTCCATGCTCGGGTGTCCTGGCAGATCTTTGGAGCTATGGGGATCTAAGTCCTCAAGGCTCTGGGATCCCAGTCATTACGGGTGCTGATACTCCTCCTGTAAAAAAGGTATGATTGCCTTGTAATCGATGAATCGTGCACTTTCACGGATACGATCAACGACTACAGAGTCAAATCTATTGGCGCAATAGATACTCTATCCAGGAGATAAATACCACATCTACCGATCGTGTGGTAGCAGTTGTAGAGCCTATTAATTTCGGGCCAGTTGTCACGCCAGCTGCAGTCATGGCAGGATATGCTGCATAGTTCGGAGTAGCCACGTATGGTGTGAGGCCGTATGCGGACTCTACATGAGTTCTAGGATCACTGCCATCTATCCAGGACCAGATATTAACCTCATCAATATCAGTGGATAGCGTTGAGGGGGGATAGGTGAACACACCATTTATATCATGTAAAGAAGTTCCAGCTATGTTTTTTGCTGTTAGATAGCTGCCTGTTGCATCGTTAGAGGTGCCGCTAGATGAATAGGCTGGTCCAACTACTTTCATTGTACTGTTT
>DATMZB010000124.1:0-5266 GCA_035560655.1 Methanotrichaceae archaeon
TCCCGAGTGCGGGTTCTAATTGAGAATCTTAAAAATAGATTCTGAGCATGTGTAAGTTCTAAATAGCGATAAGGATCTGCAATCCTGATTGAAAAGTCAGAACTGTACTGAAATATTGGGTCTGTGTGAAGTGCAGCCAGGCTGATCTCTTGAGTAGTGGATGCTATCAGCCAAACTGCTTCCAGGCAGGCAAGGCTGCCAGGACAGGGATTATCAGCAAAAGGCTATTCAGGCGAGCTCAAACACAGTTGAAAAATGATGGGAAATTTGTCTGGATCAGGCCAGGCTGTTATTATTGACCTCGTTATCCTTATTTTGAGGCGTGATGAATAGTCCCTCCCCGGCGTTATTGCCTCCCCTGTTCCATTCGAATGAGTTCATTCCAGAGTTGGTGACGGATATGCCGTGTACGCCGTTGTTGCTCAATGTGTTGCTTGTGACCGCATTGTTCCAGGAGCTCTCCAATGCCAGTCCGGACTTCATGCTGAAGCTGACGGCATTTCTCCTGATGGTGTTCTTATCAGAGCTGTAGGCGATCAGTATGCCGTTCTCCAGGCTGTTGTTCACATTATTGCCAATTATATAATTATTGCTGGAGCGCGAGAGGACTATGCCGCCTTCGTTGTCGTAGAAGCGATTATTTTCTATCCTCGAGCTGGTGGTGTTATCGAACAGCACCCCTATGTCAGTTTTGTTGATCACCAGGTTCTTCACAGTGATAAATCTGCAGCTTATGCAGTAGACCGCTCCGGCGCCGGACTTCTCATCAATTACCAGGTTTGACCTTCCAACGAGATAATATATCGGCTTTCCATTGATGAGATTGCTCGTATCTATGTCGTTGTTGCCATCTGCATCGAAGTTCCATCTGCTGCCAGATATTGAGTTGCTGCGCAGCGTATTATTGCGGCTGAGCCACAGATTGAGGCCGGTTATGGCATTATCCTTGACTGTATTATCCATGACAAGGCAGCCACTGGACCGCTCTATAAAGACGCCCGTCTTGGAGTTGCCTGTGATCAGATTGCCAGTAACTTTGCTGTAATTAGAGCCTGAAATGTATATGCCTTCAGCATTGTTTCTCAGGACATTATCTTCGATTGCATTGTGATCCGAGTCGTAGATGCTTATGGCATCCGCCAGGTTTTCGTTTATTGTATTGCCCTTGATCGTATTGCCGCTGGAACCATACAGATCGATTCCAAAGCCGGTCTTCTTGGAGCTCTTTGAGATCAGTGAAGAAGTGTTGCTGATGCTGTTGTTGGTTATGACATTATTCTTAGAATCTCCTATCTCCATCCCTGAGAGGGAGTTCTCGCTTAAATCGTTACCTGTAATAGTATTGCCGCTGGAACCATAGATATATATGCCGAACTTGTTTCCGCGCGCTTTATTGCCTTTTATGGTGTTGTTGCTGGAGGAGACCTCAATGCCGGACCCATCTTTTGAGCCGGTCACAGCCAGACCAACGATTACAGTCCCATCCGTCGAGAGTGTAATGGCGCTTCCTTTTCCGATTGCTTCAATGACGGGGATGTCTGCACCTGTGCCCATCCCGCGCAATGTGACCTCCTTGTACACGTATACGTTTTCTTTATAGGTGCCACTGTATATTTCGATAGTATCGCCGGCCTCTGCAGCATCGATAGCGCTCTGGATGCTGCTAAATGAGGCATTTTGGCCTCCCACATTCAGCGTTGCAGATTGCGCTGGTCCCATGCAGAGGAGAGCCAGCATCAAGATCAATGATTTGATATGCATAATGAAATCGACCCCGTAAGTCCAGTTATTGCCTAATCCAATTGAGCTTCTGTAATCTTTATCGACTAATTCTGATCGGTTTTCTGCAGTTTGACTGCCCGGGCATTGTCTGCAGTATAACCGACCGCAATCTATCCAGGCATATATTCTTGCTATACCGGATATGCCCTGACAGTCATCGCTATGCAAACCCTTATCCCGGCCCGATAGTGAGGGGCTGCCTCCAGGATCATATAGTTGTCAGCTTCTGGAGCTTGCCAAGCTCTACTTGCACCAGGTAGCTGTTGCCTGAGTTGAACCCTCCCAGATCGCTGGCATAGAGGTCAAACCGCACGTTGCACGAGAAGCTGCCCAGAGATGAGATGTGGTGAGGATTGAGCTGATGGCCCTTATAGAATACGCCCAGGATATCCCAGTAGGGGTCCGAGCTGTGCCAGACCTGGCTGCTGTGCTGGGGCAGAGCATCGCTCAGGGTCCCATCCGGACCGGTATTATAGATGGATATGGACCTTATCTCCTCATCTGACGGCAAGCAGAGATCGAGCACGAAGTGGCCGTCTGACACGCCATCAGGGCTGCCCTCGTCCTCTCTTCCGACCTTGTCGCCATCCGCCCCCACCCAGCAGAATTTCTTGATCTGGGCTGAACAGCAGTCACAGCACGTCTTGCATATCTTTCCTGGATTTATCAGCAGCTTGACGAAGTCTACAGAAAAGACATCTCCAACTCCTGTCTCAGGGTCGTCTATATCTACAGACAGGTTGCCGCCGGATAGCAGGTACAGGTACTCGTCTGGTATAGGTATGCTTATCAGCTTGCCACTAGGCCCTGTCTGGTTCAGAGAGTTGATCGCATCCTCCAGTACAGGAACTCTGATTCCATTCAGCCTGGCCTGATACCTCGCCCCGAAGACAGGTGCCTGGATGCCATCAACGAAGATCTGCAGAGATGCCGAGCCTATTTCTATGCCGCTTATATTATATCTCAGGATGACAGGGTGAACTTCATTCTCAGGCCCGGTCGTGGTTGTGGGGTATTCGACTGATCCGCCAGAAGGGTGACCATTGAAGCTGGATACAACCATCATCCTATCTGTACCTTGGGGGTCGGTCGGATCCACCACCAGAGGATACAGGTGAGCCGGCGTGCTCTGACCAGAGAACGGATCGAAGCGGTCCGGCCATCCAAGGTTGAGGTTATCTATATCTCCAGTTCTGGCCATCAGATCTGCCTCTGGCGTATATCTCAATACAATGCTCTTCTGAGACCAGTTGCCGTTAGAATCATCTGTAACTGCTAAACATGTGATCTGTAGAGAAGCCAATGCTAGCGAGATCAGTACAAAGCCTACCATTAGCGATCTCCAGGTGAATCTATAAATATGCTCTGACATTTATCCCTCAAGCTGAGAGAAATAACTTCAAGCTCACTGCAGGCTCTCATCTGCTTGCTTAAGAGAGCATCGGGCTGAGGAAGTTAATTCGGATTAGTTATGCAAAATATAGCTAAGGAATAGTCTTCATAAGCATTCATCAGGGGGCAGCCCTCAAGCCCATTGCAAAACTATGAGGCATGTTAAAGCAGCAAGGCCCGGATAAGGGGCACACGATCCCACCTGTTTATGCGCATAAGGGCATGACCTATGTGAAGAGCAGGGATGACTGTAAAGTTATGCGCACCGATCCCCAGACCTGCCAGCCAAAACTACGATGACCAGACAGATCAGTGATAGGGCCAGAAAGACTGCAAAGATTGCCCTTAAGCTCCCTATGAATGCCGGATGGCTCTCGGGCAGGATCTCCCTGCCGCCCAGGTACAGTGTGAAGAAGACGATCACCAGGGCCATGCTCGCTGTCTGGCCCGCCAGGCGCATCATCTCAGCTAGGCCACCGCCCAGGCCGTACATATCCCTGCCAAGAGAGCCTATTACGCACTTTACTATGGGCGGCTGGAAGAATGCACCCCCTACCAGCAGCAGTGTCGCCTCAGATATGACCAGCTCTATGGGGGTCGTGGAGCTGATGAAGATCAGGAGGAATAAGCCCGCAGAGGTCATTGCAGCCCCCACTGCTGCAATGTGGAGCGGCCTGATTCTGTCCGAGAGCCTGCCGGCGTAGATCACGAAAAAAGCCATGACAAGAGTCAATGCCGCAAAGGTAACGCCTGCAGATCGCTCATCAAAACCCCGTATGTACTGCAGGTAAAGGCTGAACAGGAATATTGAGGCAAATGATGATGCGAAATAAACCAAGATGCTTAAATTGAAGAGGGCAAAGGCCCGGTTTTTGAGAAATAGGCGCACATCAACTACAGGACAGGGCGCTCTCAGCTCCCAGAAGGAGAATGCCACGAGGGCTATAAGCCCGATCAGCAATGCAGAGATGCCCAAAAGGCCCGGCAGCTCTGAGAGGCCCACAACTATGAAAAAGAGCATGACGGCACATAATACAGTCCCTATCAGGTCTATGCCTTTGCATTTTGAGAGCGCATAGTCACCAGTCAGCTTGAGGTGGAGAAGGGCGATTACCATGAGATCTATTGGAAGGGTTGCAGCGAAGAGCGCTCTCCAGGTCAGGTAATGGGTGAGATAGCCGCCTATTAAAAATCCAAGTGCAAATCCCAGCAGGTTGGCAGCGATGTTCATCCCAAGCGCCCTGCCGCGCTCGTCCTCCGGCAGTGACAGGCTCAGGATTGCAAATGATGTTCCAAAGACCATTGCTGCGCCCATCCCTGCCAGAAACCTGGCGGCGATCAAGACAGAGGGGTTTGGGGCCAGGGCTGCTAGAAGGGCCGAGATGAAGAATATGCCAACGCCCACAGAGAAGATCTTCTTCACACCAAAGAGATCAGAGATCCTTCCAAAGGGGATGAGAAACATGGCCGCTGCCAGGAAGAACGCCGTCGCCAGCCAGCTCTGTGATACCGAATCCATGGAGAACTCGGACCCGATTGTGGGAATGGCAACTATCAGTCCTGAGACCATGAATGGCGCCACAAATGAGCCGCCTGCCACTGTCAAGACCAGGTATCTCTCCCCGGAGGTCATAGATTATAATGGGATTTTGGCAGGCAAATAGCTTCCTGATATGGCTAACCCTTCAGCAGATATCCCCCGTCCACAGGCAGTGCCGCTCCGGTTATAAAGCTGGCCTCCTCTGAGAGCAGGAAGAGCACCGCCCTGGAGATCGCCTCGGGCCTGCCAAGCCTTCTCATGGCGTGGGCATTTACCAGGGCCTCGGTCTTCTCTGGCCCCAGCTTCTCAAAGAGCGAAACAGTGAGATCGGTCCTGACGTACCCCGGGCAGACTGCATTGACGCGGATGTTCTTCTCTGCATAGTCCAGGGCCAATGATTCGGTAAGGCCGATCAGCCCGAACTTGCTGGTGTTGTAGGATGTTCTTGTCCTAAAGGCATTCAGGCCGCCGACTGATGAGATGCTGACTATGCTGCCCACCCCGCGGGCAAGCATCTGCGCCACGGCTGCCTTTGAGCAGTTGAAAGCGCCG
>DATMZB010000125.1:0-2767 GCA_035560655.1 Methanotrichaceae archaeon
GAAGTATGTTATGCCATATAAAATTCTGAGAGATCTCCCTGATAGAGTAAGGGAAAATTTGCCAGAACATGCCCAGGAGATTTATATGGAGGCCTTCAATAATGCCTGGAATGAGTATGCAAATCCTGAGGACCACAGAGGTGAAGCCACCAGGGAAGAGACCGCACATAAGGTTGCCTGGTCTGCAGTGAAGCAGTCATATGAGAAGGATGAAAGGACCGGGGAGTGGAAGAAGAAAGGTGCTTGATTGGGATCTCCACTCAGCTTTCGTCATCAAATGCCAGTTGGTCCGCGCAGCTCAGGCATTAATCACCTGCAGATCGCGCCCGGCCTCCACAGGCACCTCCTCTCTCAGGCTGGCCCTGAGATCCTGTACCATCTCATCCTCATGGCCCATGGCCTCGGGATAAAAGTGAGTCAACACTATTTTTTTAACACCATCTACCATAGATCCCAGATTCTTTGGAGTGCTGTGGTTTGTCACCTCATATGGCTCAGGAAAAGAGCATTCGTGTATAAGCAAGTCTGCGCCCCGTGCCAGGTCTGCAACCTTCTTGGACGGCTCAGTATCTCCTGAGTAGGCGATCACCTTTGAACCCTGCTCTATCCTGTAGGCCAGGGCGGTCACGCTGTGGGCAGCCGAGGCTGCTTTAATATCGAAGCCCTTGATGGACAGCCTATCCCCATCATCGATCTCATGCACAGACAGCTTCATCTCAGCCAGGTATGGATAGGCATCATGCACCATCCTGACATATTGGTCAGTGCCTATCGGCCCAAAAATCTCCATGCCTGCCTCGCCCTCGGTCTTCAGGTACCTGGCATTGGCCAGTGCCAGCAGGTCTGAGACGTGGTCCAGGTGCAGGTGGGTCAGAACTACAGTACCCAGGTCGAGCGGATCGACGCCCGCCTGTGAGAGCCTCATGAGAGTTCCGGCTCCGCAGTCAAATAGCAGGGGCTTTTCCCCTCTTATCAGCAGCGCCGACTGAGATCTGCCGGGCTGGGGAACCCCAACTCCAGTTCCAAGAAGTATAACCTCGATCTCCATGAGATATTATAGGGCGAGAGTAGGGGATATAGTATGCTAATAGTCGGGTTTAAGTACGTAGGAATTGACTTTGGGAACTGCTTAGTCAACGAATTTTAGGTGATAGAGTGCAGAAGAGTGTAGTCAAGGACCCCGGGCTTGCAAAGGCCGGAGAGAAGAGGATTGAGTGGGCCAGGCGGCACATGCCTGTCCTGCAGAGCATCAAGGAAGAGTTCGAGAGGGAAAAGCCGCTTGATGGCGTGAGGATCGTGGCCTGCCTGCACGTGACAGTGGAGACAGCCAACCTGATCACCACACTGGTTGCAGGCGGTGCAGAGATCGCAGTCACCGGATCCAACCCGCTCTCCACCCAGGATGAGGTGGCTGCGGCCCTGGCAGATCGAGGACTGCACGTCTACGCCTTCCGCGGGGAGAATGAGAAGGAGTACTATGACTGCATAAAGAAGGCCATCCAGCTCCGGCCAAATATTACCCTGGACGACGGCGCCGACACCATAGCCATCGTTCACAAGGAGCACAGGGACCTGCTTGGCGATATGCTCGGCGGCTGCGAGGAGACCACTACTGGTGTAGTACGCCTGCGTGCCATGGCAGCAGATGGCGCCCTAATGTATCCCGTAATTGCGGTCAACGATGCCGAGACAAAGATGATGTTCGATAACCGCTACGGCACTGGCCAGTCCACGCTTCACGGCATAATGAACGCTACGAATTTCTTATTCGCAGGGAAGACGGTCGTCGTGGGAGGCTATGGATGGTGCGGCCGCGGCTTTGCCATGAGGGCCAAGGGCCTTGGAGCAAATGTAATCGTGGTTGAGATCGAGCCCAGAAAGGCACTTGAAGCTGCGATGGATGGCTACAGGGTCATGCCCATGATCGAGGCGGCTCCACTGGGGGATCTGTTCGTCACCCTCACAGGAGACATAAACGTGATCAGGGCAGAGCACTTCGCAGTCATGAAGGACCAGGCAATACTTGCCAACAGCGGCCACTTCAATGTGGAGATAGATATTCCAGCCCTGGAGAAGATGGCAGCCGAGAAGACCGAGGTCCAGCTAAATGTGGATGAGTACAGGCTGAAGGACGGCAGAAGGATCTACCTACTTGCCGAGGGCAGGCTCATAAACTTGGCTGCAGCCTTCGGGCACCCGCCAGAGGTCATGGACATGTCTTTCGCCAATCAGGCCCTCTCTGTCAGGTACATAGCTGAGAACGGAAGAAGGCTTGATAAGAAAGTGTACGCTGTGCCTGTGGAGATAGACAGAAGGGTAGCTGAGCTAAAGCTGGCCTCAATGGGGCTCAAGACCGAGAAGCTCACTTCAGAGCAGGACCGATACCTGCACTCCTGGCAGATGGGAACCTGAGGTGAGAGCTTGGATATAAAGAGGGAGAATATCGAGTCCTATCTCCAGTCCAGGTTCGGGCCCGATTTAAAGCTCCTAAGAACGAGCAAGATGGGTGAGACCATACCCACAACAGAAGACGTCAAGGGCTTTGGGTATGGAGCGCCCCTGATGCTGGAGTACACTCAGGGCGGCAAGTTGGGTTCTGTGGTCCTGTCCACAATGAGGGTCCAGTACGGCTTTGGGCACGATCACTTCTCTGACCGGGCCCAGATCCTCATCTGGCAGAACGCCACATTTGGAAAGCTTCCCAAGCACGTGCACTCCCAGGACGTGGGCTACTTCACGGATGACGGCAGGCTGGTCTCATCTGGTG